>JBDRSI010000169.1:0-2625 GCA_043825055.1 Verrucomicrobiota bacterium | reverse complement strand
CCCCATGCCCCACCAGCACCAGCTCGGCCGGCTCGCAGCGGATGATCTGCCGGCACAGCTCGGAGTCGATGGAGCCGCCCGCGCCGGTGACGAGCACGCGCTTGCCCCGCAACATGCCGTTCACTGCGCTGACGTCGGTGCGCACCGGCTCGCGGCGCAGCAGATCCTCGATCCGAGACGCGCGACCGTCTCAAGACCACCTAAACGTAGGCGTATTCAAACGTCAAGGGCGCCGGCACGGGTTGACCCCGCAGCCGGTATGTCTTGAGGCATTGGCTGCTGCCACGCGTGGTCGGCGCCCTTCAGAGCTTCAACATCCGGCGCATCATCACGTCAAGTTGATCTGCATATTCTGGCTCCAGCTTGCCGATTACCCGCACCACGCGGCGCTTGTCAATCACCTGCATCTGAAACAACAGGATGATTGAGGGCCTGGTCAGGCCGTTCGCGGTGGTTGGCTCAACCCGCAGTGTGAATGGGAACCTCCGAGCCTCAAGTTGTGACGTCACCGGCAATACCAACACCGTCGGGAGGTGGGTCAGCTCATCTTGAACGGCTATGGCGGGGCGGCGTCCCGTCTGTTCCCGTCCTGCGCCACCAAGCGGCGGCGGCAATTCCACAAACAGGACATCATTGCGCTGGATCATCTAGAGTCGCCTCGAAAGACAGCAATGCCTCGCTGGCGGCGGTTTGCCAGCTTTCCAACTCCCGCGCCAATTCGAAGCCGAACACCTCCGCAAGGGCCAGCCGCTCACGCACAACCCACTGCGCCGGACGTGGCAAGGCCTGAAATGCCAGCCAGAATACCTCTGCTTGTGCGTCGAACACACGGGGATCTTCAACTCCCTTAGGCCGAACTGCTGTGTCCATTTCTTGTATCTCCGCCTGAAACGCACGAACGCTGTGTAGGAATACCGCCCCTTGAATTGCTAAACTCGAGACGACTCCATAACCCTCGTCACCGCCGCCACTTTACCCAATGATACAACACCAGACAGCAAAACACAAGCACGGCACGACCCCCACCACCCGCGCCAGGTCCGCCTCGCTCAGCGCCGTCCCCGACGGCACTACCCCAACTGTCAACGCCGAAACGCCACCAACCCCGCCCGCACCAACCGCCAGCCATAGTAAAACGGCGCCAGCCAGCGCGAGCGCGCCTTGTAGCGATACGGCATGTAGGACCACGGCGGAAAGAACGTCTCGCCGATGTAGACCAGACGCCCCCGCCAATCACCGCTGCCCCGCGCCCGCGCCCAAACACGCTGCCAGACCTGCCGACCGCCTCCCGTGGCAACAGCCAGATACGACTGCTCCATTTCCGCCGGTTCGACCGCGGCCAGCGCTTGCCTGGCTTGCTCTTGCAAGAACGGTCCGTACCATCTTTCGGTCAGATCCAACCAATACCTGACCGCGCCCCCAAGCTGGGCCTCCGCGGCCCGACCCATAATCGCAACCCAATCCCACGCCTCGCCATACCGCCCCACCAACAGGCGCAGATCCAGCAGCCATAGCAGGTTCCAGCTCTCGGCATGGTGCAACGTCAGATGCGCACACGCGTGGATAAACTGGTCCGCAGGATCCAACACCAACACCCGATACTCCCCGAATTCGGCCCACTGAGCCCGCGTCCGGACGCCATCGAGATCGATCCGCCCGGCATAAGCCGGATCATGCACCAGATCCCAGTGCGCCTCGATGGCCACCCTTTTCCCGCCCGGGTACTCGCGCCAGACGTGCAGATGGTTGGAAAACGCCTGGTGCTGATCGGGATCCAGCCCCATGTCCCGATAACCGCGCGCCTGGAAAACCTGTTTCACAACCTCCAGGCTCTGGCCGGTCTGTGACGGCTCGACTGAGCTCGAAGAGCCGCTCGCCGAAGTCCGAGCCAGCGCCCGCTCGATCAAGATGTCCAAGTCGGACACAGGTCGGGTGGCCGGCGCGGGATAGAGCGTCGTGCCGAGGGCCATCCCTTTCAGCACGATTGGTTCGACGCCCAACGGCCGCAATGCGGCCAACAACGCCTTCAGTTCCGCAGCCAGCAGTATATGTTGTGCCGCCGAGGCATAGTACGCGCCGCGTAGCGCGGCCTCCACCTCCCGCGCCAATCGGTTCAGCAACCCTGCCTCGCGCAACCGGTAGAACGCATACGGCTTCAGGCCGTGGCCTCCCAACCAGTCGGCCATGCCCGCATCCAGCTCATTGGCCCCCAACCACTCCGACAGCGCGCCAACATCACCCGCCGCCAATGCCGTCAAAAACCAAACAGCCCCCTGGAACTCTCCAGAGGGCCGCGCTCGTAAGCTATTCACTTGCATCACACCTCACGTCTGGAGAAGGTGAAAGGTTGAGAAGGTGGGAAGGGGAGAAGGTGGGAGACACAAAACCCATCGGACGCAGATTTACGCAGGCTGCGCACGCAGATAGAAAGAGCAGGAGATAGGGGTCAGGGGTCAGGGGTCAGGGGTCAGAAGACAGGAGTCAGGAGTCAGGAGTCAAAGGCCAGAGGGCAGGAGGCAGAACCCAGACAAAAAGAGAAAGATAAAAAATCTGCGTTCATCTGCGTTCATCTGAGTCCTATAAAAAGGCACAAAAACCAATCGGACGCAGATACACGCAGGCTGC
>JBDRSI010000168.1:0-6790 GCA_043825055.1 Verrucomicrobiota bacterium | reverse complement strand
AGATTCCTCGGGCTACGCCCCTCGGAATGACACCATGCGATGTGTTATCCTGATTTGAACCATGCCGAATATTCAAATTCTAATGAAGCCAAAATAAATCCAACTTTTCCATCCGTTTTGTTCGTTTTGTTTTATTTGATTGCGGTTCATTGGAATTTGGAGCTTGGAATTTGGAGTTTTGGTTTAAAGTGACGGCATGCTGCATGCGGCCGCGGATGGCCTCAATATCGCGCACCGGCCGGAAGGAGCGGCGATGCTGGGTGATGGCGCCGTATTTCAACAGGGCCTGGATATGGGCGGCCGTGCCATAGCCTTTGTGCCGCCCAAACCCGTATTCGGGATGCCGGCGATCGAGATCGGTCATCCACCGGTCGCGCGTGACCTTAGCTATGACGCTGGCGGCGGCAATCGAAAGACTGCGCGCATCGCCCTTTATGATGGCCAGTGAAGGGCAAGGCAGGTTGGGAACCGGCAGGCCGTCAACCAGCGCATACTCAGGGAGTGCCGCCAGGTGATGCAAGCAGCGGTTCATGCTCCGGTGCGTGGCGCACAAGATGTTGATTTCGTCAATTTCCGGCACATACCCGAAACCGATACCGATTTCCACTTCCGGGGAATTGACCAGCAGTTCGAAAAAGCGATCGCGCTGGTTTGCCGTGAGCTGCTTGGAATCAGTGAGCGCGTCAAAGAGGCGATGTTCCTCTTGCTCGATGAATGTTTGGGCAATAACAACGGCCGCTGCCACGACTGGACCGGCCAGGGGACCCCGTCCGGCTTCATCCACGCCGGCTACGCGCTTGCATCCGCGACCCCAAGCCTGACGTTCGAATTGAAGCAAACCTGCGGTTCCCTCCATGCCGCCTCCGTGCTGTCTCTATGCCTGTTGCGTTGCCGTGCGGGCTGTCTTGCCGGATCGTTCCCGGAGGAAATATAATTTAGCCCGCCGCTTTTTGCCGACGGTTTCCACCTCAATGCCGGCTAAGCTCGGGGAATGCACCGGAAAGATACGCTCCACGCCCTCGCCGAACGAAATGCGGCGAATGGTAAAGGTTTCGGTGGCGCCGGAACCCTTGCGGGCAATCACGGTGCCGGAAAAAGCCTGCACGCGCTCCTTGTCGCCTTCCATGATTTTTACCAGCACCTTGATGCTGTCGCCCACCGCAAAGGAAGTCAGCGGCGCTTGCTTGCGATTTTCCGTGTCGAGTGTTTTCAGTATGGTCGAGCTCATAGTGTGTCCCTGATGTCAAACTCCTTGGCCGTCCGGGCCGCCGCTGCGGCTTGAGCGGCGGAAAACCTTTTCCGCCCCTTTGCTAATAAGAAGAATTGTAGGCGTCCGCGCCGCGTCGTCAAGCCTTTTTTAACAGGTCCGGGCGGCGCGCGACCGTCCGCCGATGGGACTGCTCCGCCCGCCAGCGTGCGATGGCGGCATGGTCGCCGGTCAGCAGGATGTCCGGCACGCGCAAGTCCCGGAATATTTCCGGGCGCGTGTATTGCGGGTATTCCAGCCGGTCGTCGTTAAAAGATTCGTCCTCGGTGGCGTCCTCGGCGCCCAGTACGTTCGGTAAGAGCCGCACGACGGCGTCAATCACCACCGTGGCGGCCAGCGTTCCGTTGGTCAGGATGTAGTCGCCGATCGAAACTTCGTCAGTCACCAGGCCCAAGCTGACACGCTCATCCACGCCTTCGTAATGCCCGCAGAGAAAGATCAGGTGCCGCTCAAGGGCGAGTTCGGCGGCCAGGTCCTGGCAAAAAGGACGTCCCTGGGGGGACATGAGAATAACCCGCGCGCCGGGCGTGCGCGCCGATTCCACTGCCTTGAAGAACGGTTCCGCTTTTAAAATCATACCCGGCCCGCCGCCATAGGGGCGGTCGTCCACAGTCTGATGGCGGTCGCCGGTAAAATCGCGCAGGTTAATAACCCGGAAGGCAACGGCGGCCTGCTGGGACGCGCGCTTCATGATGCTTTCATCGAGGAACCCCCGTGCCATGCGAGGGAAGATCGTGATAATGTCAATGTGGAGCAGATCCCCCATTGGAATCACCCTCCTACGCCAGGATGAATGGCGTTTATGGCTTCCCCCTTCGCCCGGATAGCTTCGGTGGACAAGTCGGAGGGTTCCTTATTTTAAGAATGCCTCGTGGATTGCCGTCCAAGAGCTTCACTCGGCGACTTCGAGGACGGCTTTGCGTTTCTGCTTGGCGGCCAGGCTGGTCAGCAGGACCCGGAGGGCGCTGATGGTCTTGCCGTTCTTGCCGATAATACGGCCCATGTCTTCGGGATGACAGCGTGCTTCCAGAATAATCGTTTGCCGGCCAAGGATTTCAGCCACGACGACTTGCTCGGGATGATTAACCAGTGCCTGCAGGGTATGTTCGATAAACGCTTTCATGTGGTCAGGTCGCGGCAACGTTCTTCGGCTCAGCGGCTTTTTTGGAGACGGGCACGGCCATAGGAAGGGTTTTGGCTTTTTTGACCAGACTGCGCACCGTTTCCGAAAGGATGGCGCCCTTGCTTTTCCAGGCCGCAATGCGTTCCAGCTTGAGATAGAAGTTAGCCTTGGCCTTTTTGGGGTCGTACCATCCCAGGATTTCCAGGTACTTTCCATCGCGAGGAGAGCGGCTGTCGGTGGCCACAATCCGGAAACACGGGTCGTTATTGGCCCCTGTCTTTCGGCATCTGATTTTAACTGGCATTATTGTCCTCCCACTCACTTCGGTTAATAAACAAATCCTTCTTACACGATTCGCCCGGTCGGTTCAAGCAGTAATATTTTTTGCTTCCATAGCTGAGTGGTTCGGGATTATGTCAACCGTTTCTGAATCCGTGTCGGATCCTGTCGGCAGTCCAGTACAGCATGAATAAAGATGGTTTCGGCCTTGACACGATAGTATATCGCGAAGGGAAATCGCTTGGAGAGAAGTCGGTGATATCCGAATTGCAAAACATGAATGCCGGCATAGAGATGTAATGAATCGATGTCAGAGAAAAGGGAGTCGAGGAAGTAATCGCCAAGCCCTGCCGCTTGATTTTCGTAGAACCGGAAACCGTCTATCAAATCCTGCTGAACCTCGCCCAGAATCTCGATTCTCATTTGACACGGTTTCTGATCGTGCGTTTTGCCTCAGTCCATTCTGTGAAGCGTGACGAGCCATTCTGAAGACGTTTCTGCCGGGCGTGTAGCACGTCGGCATGCCATGACGGTGACGGGATGTTATCTGATGCTCGGGAAAGGTTGTCCCAAATCTTCTCCAGTGCCCGGAGTTTGTCTGAAGTTGTCATTCGAGCAAGTGGCAGAGTTAGTTCCATGATCTTATCCTCCTGTCCATATGGTTTGAGTTATGATCAAATATACGCACAAAGCATTGTATGTGCAATTCCATTTTTGCAGTAATTTTTTGCTTCCATAGCTGAGTGTATGGGGACAATCAGTTGTTACGGTTATTTGGGTAAGTCGGCCGGAGGGAAGCGCCGCGTGGTGATTGAAGATTTCCGGTGTGAATACAATCATTATCGGCCGCACAGCAAATTGGGCTATCTGAGTCCAAGCCGCTTTGCAGCTCAATGGGGCGCATTGCACTTCTGCGGGGGGTTTCACTTTGGATTGATAACGAGGACGTTTCCCGATCGGAAAACAACATGCTTCTTGACGGCCCGGACAACTTCGTCTGCAAGCAATACCCCATCAGTGTCGAGGAGATGGGCCCCGGCTGGGTCATCGGGAAGGAGCGGATCATTACCACCGTGACACGCTCCTTCAACTGGCCGGATACGGGTAGCCGGGTCAAGCTCTACAGCTACGACCGGCACGGTGTCCGGCTCCCTGCGCAACCGGAGTTGACCGTCGCGCAGGGCAAGCCGCTGGCTCTGACCGTGCCCGAAGGCGGCCTGCTGATTGCCGAGAGGGTCCGCTAACCACGGCTCTGATAATAGAAATTAATATTTTCGCTGGACACCAAAACCCCAGCCATGATTTCATTTCACCGTCCGCACCATCCGGTCTTTGCCGGCCAGGTCCGGCCGTAATTGACTTTCACGGAATCCGGCCGCGTGCGCCAGTTCCAGGACGGCTGCCCCCTGGTCTTCGCCGATTTCCAGAAAGAACACACCGCCGGGCTTAAGCGCTTGCAATACTTGCGCCATGAGCCGGCGGATGATCGCCAGGCCGTCGGGGCCGCCTAAGAGCGCGGCGCGCGGCTCAAAATCCCTTACACTCCGATCCAGGCGCGCCCAGTCCGTTGCGCGCACATAGGGTGGATTGGACACCACTGCATCTAGGCTTGCAAAGGTCGTTGAACCCGCCGCTACAACATTCCAACATTCTGCAGAATGTTGGAATGTTGTTTTAGGCGTTGCGGCCGACAACAGATCGCAGGCAATGAAACGGATGCGAGCGGAAACGCCGTGCCGTGCCGCGTTTTCCCGCGCCAACGCCAGGGCCGCTGCGCTGATGTCGGTGGCTATGTAACGGCCCTCTGGTCGTTCCAACGCCAGTGAAATAACAAGACATCCACTGCCGGCGCCAACATCCGCGATGACCGGCGCTTTGTTTTGCCATAGCGGCGCGTCCTCCAGCATCCAAGCCGTTAGTTGCTCCGTTTCCGGCCGTGGTATCAAAGCCCGGCGGTCGCAGATAAACACGTGGCCCATGAACTCCGCCTCGCCCAGGATGTATTGCAGGGGTTCGCCCGCGGCCAAGCGCGTGGCGCCCTCTTCAATCTGCCGATACTGGAATTCGGAGAGGCTTTGGTCTTTGCGCGCCGATAGCTCCAGCCGGGGACAACCTAAAATGCGACTCGTCAGCCACTCGCATTTCAAGCGCGCCTCGTCCGGCATAGTTGCCTGAACGCGGGTGGTAACGGTGTCGAGGATGGCGCCGAGGGAAGGCATGTTGCAACCTACATTTCCAGCAACTGGTCTAATGAAAGGGTGGTTTTGACGGCGTGGTTGTGTTCGTAAAGCGCCAGCAACAGGGTTGCCAGCTCGCCTTCCATGACCTTTTCCAGGTTGTGCGCGGTGAAGTGAATGCGGTGATCGGTCAGGCGGTTTTGCGGGAAATTGTAGGTGCGAATGCGCTCACTGCGGTCTCCACTGCCGATCTGTGAGCGGCGGGATTCTCCCGCCTGGTCTTCCGCTTCCCGCCGCTTCAGCTCCAGCAGGTGCGAGCGCAGGACGCGCATGACCTTGGCCCGGTTCTTGTGCTGGGAGCGCTCCTCCTGGCTGGCCACCACCAGGCCGGTGGGCAGGTGGGTGATGCGCACGGCGGAATCGGTCTTGTTGACGTGCTGGCCGCCGGCGCCGGAGGCGCGATATACGTCAACGCGCAGGTCTTCCGGCTTGATCTCAAGCTCGTCCACGTCCTCGGCCTCGGGCAGAACGGCCACCGTGGCGGTGGACGTGTGAATGCGCCCGGACCCTTCCGTGACGGGGACACGCTGAACGCGGTGGGCGCCACCCTCGAATTGCATGGCGCGGAATACGTTCTCGCCCTGGATTGAAAATACAATTTCCTTGTACCCGCCGATTCCGGAGGGACTGGCGTCGATGAGTTCGGTCTTCCAGCCATTATTTTCTGCATAGCGCATATACATGCGCGCCAGGTCCCCGGCAAAAAGCGCCGCTTCGTCGCCGCCCGTGCCGGCGCGGATTTCCATGATCGCATCGCGCTCATCATTGGGATTGGGCGGCTGGAGTTCGATCAGCATAATCCGTTCGGCTTCCGGCCGGGCTTTTTCAGCCTTGGCGAGTTCCTCTTTTGCCAGGGCCTTGAGCTCGGGGTCGGTGCTGTCCAGGGCGATCAATTCCTGGTGTTCGCGGATATCCTTCTGCAGGCGCGCCAGGGTGTTGGCCTGTGCCAGGATTTTTTTGAGACGCGCATAGGATTTCAGCAGATCGCGTAATTTCCGCGGGTTTTCGGCCGCGGCCGCGGCCAATTGCGCCTCGCGCTCGGCGACCCGGGCGGTTAGAGCTTCGAGGAATGCGGGAGCGATGTCCATGGGAATGGATGATGGTTAATGGTTTCCGCCATAGGCGGACCCGCCTTCGGCGGGAATGGTCAATGGGCAACAAGGTTCAGACGAAGCACGCTTGAATCCGGAGCGAAAGATACGATCCATAAGACCAACTTGAGCTTACCTTGCAGATTGAGGTCTCATGGTCCTGCGGCAAAGCGGCTGTAGGGCTCGATTCATGAACCATCGGCCATTATCCATCATCCATTATTCGCGCGTCGTTACGCGCGGATTGAGCCCTGGCCCTGTTAACGCTCCTGCGCTATTTCTTACCATAGCGTTTTTTGAACTGCTCAACACGTCCGGCCGCATCCACATATTTTGCTGTGCCTGTATAAAATGGATGGCAGGCAGAACAAGTGTTGATCTGCATATCCTTCACGGTCGAACGGGTATGGACCACGTTCCCGCAAATGCATGTAATCGTGGTGTCTTGATATTTTGGATGGATTTTTTCTTTCATTTCCGCATCCTCTCCGGTGCTTGCTTCAAGCACAAGGGCAACCATTGCCAAAAACGGTATACCTAACCACAGCGTTGCCCTGAATGCAAGCACTTTTTGTAAAAAAACGTAAGCCCTAATGAGAATTACACCCCGCGCCTAAAATGGGCCCAGAATGGGCATTGCCAAACCGGATCGTTTCTGGTAGTTAAATCTTATTTACCACCAGCAATGAGCTAACCTGACCTATTCATGAAGAGTTTAGTTCTTCATGAATAGGTCACCCGAAGGGCTTCGACGTGAGCCCTTCGACGGGTTCGACAGGCTCACCGCAGGCAG
>JBDRSI010000167.1:0-4629 GCA_043825055.1 Verrucomicrobiota bacterium | reverse complement strand
GGATTTATAGAGGTTGAAAACATGGAACCCTCATAAAATATCAGAAAACCAAACGATGACTCACCCGTGAAATATCACGGGGAAACCAGGGCTTTTGCCCTTTCCCAGAACCTTATGGGATGCTAATGGTTTCAGATAAATAACTTCACAAAACCGACAAAGCGATATTAACCGCAAAGAACCCCGCTCATGCGGGGCAAGCGCAAAGCATGCTCCGCCAACGGCGGAGAGCACAGAGATTTGTAAATTTTTTATCCGTCAGCTGACAAGATCACGCTGATTGCAGGCAGATAAAAGAATATTAAATCCGGAATTTCTTATCTTTGCGACCTCTGCGTTCTTTGCGGTTAAATACTCCGTTCCTGCTGTACCGGCTTGGGCGGGACTCCGCCACCAGTCCCTGTTATTATTCATCTGAATATCTATAGCAACACCGTTGGGCGGCGCAGGACGCATTTTTTCCGGCCCCATATTTACCAGACAGCGGCGGTAAGTCAAGGCTCCGGACCAACACTTTCTTAATTCAGCCGGCGCCAGCTTGCGCGGTGCACCACGCTCTAAGCGTGGCAAGCCCGCATCTTTATCCCGCCCTCAGCGAGACGACCTAAGCCCTGTCCCGCTCTTAAGCGGGATTGCCTTGCTTTTTCTCCTCCTTAGGCGGATCCGCCTGCTATGGCGGAGAATCCCGCAAGCGGGAAATCGAATTCGCCGCACGGTGGCATCGGGCTTATAGTTCTTCCGGAGTTATTAATCAGGCGGGGAAGAGAGCCCTGCGGCGCTCCCTGCACACGCCTGTTAATAACTCCGCCGATAAAACTGTCATCTTTCAAAAAATATGTTTTAATCTAAATTCAAGCCGCTTCGCTCCGCTACGAATATCTTCGTGCCGCGCTCCGCCCGATATATCGCTGACGCGGAATCTCGAAGTGGTTAACTCATGGGATGCGGGTTCGGACGGCCGAACATTGGATCCTTCGAATCAGCCAGATTCCCGCCAATCCCATGCCGGTTACCAGCGACACCACCATGGCAACATGGAGCCGGCAAATATACGGCGCGTCGGGAAGACTGACAATAAGAGGCGCCGTCAGCCGGTTATCATCGAAGGGCTTGACAATGGCCGCGCGCCAGGCATACGAATGACTTGCAAGGAGGATCAACAGCGCGACCGCCGCCGCGAGGAATACGAAGGCAACCACCGGTTTCCGGCAAATAGGCTGGATGATGCGTTGCGCGCGGATGCAGGCCACGACCAGGAGGAAAAGAAACGGTATTACCAGAAACCGGGAGGGAACCCGCTCCACCGCAAGCAAGGCGACGGGAATATGGGTCGCTAACCACTGATAGGTATTGCCGGCCGATAGTACCAGCATCGCCAACAGGGCAAGATCGAGACCGGGATAGCGAACATCCGCCAGGCGCTTATCTCTATAAAACCGGAAAACGATGCCAAAAACAAGGATGAAGATTAACCCCACGGCGCTGATGTAAAAATCATATTCCCAGAAAAATATACCCGGTGTGATTTCCAGGCTCCAAGGCTGAATGCAAATCAACGCCTTCAGAAATAGCCCCCACGAACTGTAGCCTGATTCGACACCGCGCAAGACATTCCCCAGCAACAAGGCCGGCCATAAGCGCACGATTGCCAGGAGAATTCCCAGTAATATGGCGGCCAGGATTTGCGCGCGCGGCTGGAACTTTCGGGTTCCAATCAAAACCAGCGCCAGGAACAACAGGCACCAGATAAACATATGAAAGGCGCCTTGCAGAACAATGCCCAACAGGCTGACGGCGAGCCAGCCCGAGGCGGCCCAGCCATCCTGCTCCTCCAGGATCTTCAGCAGAAAGTATGCAATAAAGGGCAGTAAAAAATAACCCACCCACATGGAATGACCGGCGGCCAGGTGCGCGGTGAGATAGCCGTTGAAGTTGAAAAGCGTAAACAGCAGGAAGAAAACAAATGGCGACAGCCGGTACCGGTTCCGGATCAGCAAGCACCCGGCAAAACCGGCACTGTACAGAATCAACGTGTTCATCAGGATAAACGATTGAATATCCAGGAACGCCAGCAGGAGCGTGGGAGGCCAAAACAGTGAAAGCGTTTCCGGAATGGCCATGAACCGCTGGGTGTCCATCAAGGACAGCGGGTACGACACATGGTACGGGATGCGTCCCGTTTGGATGGATTCCTGCAAAACGGCAAAATATTTATATTCCTTCGCCCAGTCGCCCGAATTAAAAAAAGATTCGCCCGCCTGCAGAAATAAGCACCAGTGGACGATCCCGACCAGGAATAAAAACCCCAGGAAGACTCCCTGTGAACGGGTCATGGCCGTGAACGCAAACGGGGCAAAAGCGAACTGGATAATCCGATGGCCGATGGTTTTCAGGGTGCTTATGGCTGCTCTCCCGTTTTTACGTAAGAATCGTAGGGCACGGTATTGAAAATGAAACCGGCGCTATGTGCAAGTTGTTTCCGAAGGATGCAAGCCATGCTCACGTTGTCGGCGGACCTGCCCGCCCGCCCGCAACGCTGTCGCGTAGCGACTGCGGGCAGGCAGTGCTATTCGTCGGCTGACGGATTGCAGGCGGGCCGAAGAAACGCAGTTCGGCAATCGTCCAGCAGAAACGGGGGTCTGAACCGGTCTGGGTGATGCGGACATAGCGTGCCTTCACCGGCGCAAACGTGCAGGTAAAAAAATCGCCGTAGACCAGGAACCGCGGCTGATTATTATCCCAGAAAAGGCCGTCTGCCACGTTGCCGTATTCAAATGGCGTCTGCCAAGTTTGGTTATCCATGGAAACTTCGATTTTCGAGCCGCGCGGGTAATCGCACCAGACCGTGCCCAGGTCGAACCTGATCTTGGCCAGGGGATGAACGGCGCCCATATCCACGGTGACCGTCATGCCGGGCGTCTGTGCCGTATCGCTGGCCCAGATGGTATCGGTTTTGCCGTCCATCATCAGGGGGGCCTTGGCGCCCTTGATTGAGGCGGTCACCTGCCAGCCTTCGCGCGGGATTTCCCGGAGGGTGCGCTCAGCGCCGCAGGGCGGCAGGAAATCATAAAATACGGTGAAACAGGTGATATTAGTTTTCTGCCAGGCACCGCCGATGCCGCGCAGGAGCGTTTCGAAATCATCGGCTTTGATGCCCAGGGTCGGGTGCGTAATAAAGGCAACCTTTTCCGCCGCGCTGACGATGGCCAGAAATTTCATAGGCTTCCCGGGGAAACGCTCATTATACGGTTCGGATACAATGAGATTTTCCTGCGTCTCATAAGTTAGCCGGTAGGAGAGCCAGTAGTGGGCATAGGCGTGGCGGATACCGGCCTGCTGGAGAAACCGGATCAACGGGCGCGTATCGGGCAGTTCCAGCGGCCCGGCGACGAGGGCGGGATTATTCCAGGCCTTGGCCAGCAGGACGTTGCCCCAAACTTGGGCGACCAGCACTATGGCCAGGAGCACGTAAAAAATCGGTCGGGCCCACTGTCGCAGGCGCCACAGACCGTACGCGAACAGGATGGGCAGGGCGGAAAGAATCGGCAGAAGATAGCGCGCGTCGTTCGAGCCCGAACGCTGGCTCTTGGCGAAAACGGCGATGCTCACGGCCGTCATCGCCAGCAGGAGCGCCGTGCCGTCCGTGTTTTTCAGCGACAGGTAACACAGGCGCCACAGCCGTTTCCAGCTCACGATGAGGACCAGTACCAGCACACCGATCCAGATTGCGGCCAGCAGGTAATACAGCGCCGGCGGGAGGGTAACGTTGTTGCTGTTGTCGCCATACAGCATGACGCGCATGCCGATAAAGAATTGAACGGTGTACATCAGGGCAACCTGAAGCATTGCGAGTGTCCGCGCCCAGTTTCCCTGCCCGCCCACGTCGTTGAACGTGGCAAAATTATGCGTCCAATTGAACCACCAGAACGGCAGGCTGGTGACGAAAAAGGCCAGCGCCAGTCCCCAGAATTCCTTGCGAATGAGCAGGAGCTTGTCCTTGAGAAACAAAAACAGGGCCGCCACCATGATATAGCTGATGATCAGCAAATGTAGCCAGAACGCGTAACCCAGCACGGCGCCCAGCAGGATGAAAGATAAAAGGTTGCGCCGCTCAGCCGTGATGATCCGGCTGGTCAACAGCAGGGCGATACTGCCCAGCGTGGTGACGGCTAAATAATTATCGGGCGGGATGGCCACCCCGCACATTGCCAGGTAGGGGGTGGGTATCGCCAGCAGGACGAGCGTAATCAGGCCGACTTCGCGGTTATAACTGCTCCGCGCCAGCCAGTAACTGACCGCCAGGAACAGGAAGGCAAAGGCCAACGGATAGATGCGGATCGTAAGCGTGTGGGCGCCGAACAGGAAAATAAGCGCGGCGTCAATAAAGGATTCCTGAGTGCCCATGTAAGTCTGGCCCCAATAGACCAACGGGAATTCGCCTTTAAGCATGTGCATGGCCATGAGACCCGGCCAGGCTTCATCGGATGACAGCGGCAGTTTCTGATAGGCGAAGGCAAAAAGGAGCAGGCGAAAGATGATCCCGACAACGAGCACGCCAAGCATGAGCATGACAAACTTTTTGTTCATCGGCTTCAGGTTGTGATTTTAGTGTAGCTAATGATTGCCATG
>JBDRSI010000166.1:0-4866 GCA_043825055.1 Verrucomicrobiota bacterium | reverse complement strand
CGTCCGGAATGCTCTTGTCCATCGCCTGCACCAGGTTCAGAAGCCAGTCCGAACGTGGACGCGTGTCCATGTTCAGGAGCGCCACATATTCCGTGCGGCTGGCACGGATACCGGCATTCACGGCGGCGGCAAATCCGCGGTTACGATCCCAGGCGATCAATACGGCCTGCGGCGCATGCCGCGCCACCAGCGCGCGGCTGTTATCGGTCGAGCCATTATCCACCACGATCACGGCAAAATCGCGGAACGACTGCGCCGCCAGGGCGTCGAGGCACGCCGCCAGCCAGGCGGCCCCGTTCCAGACCGGAATGACGACGGTGACTTTTTGGGCGCTCATATTAATTACATAAATAGTTCATTCCGATTCCCAAACCGGCCGGCCAGGCCATCGCGCAGGGCGCGCCAGGCCGCACGCGCTTCCACCGGGCGGCCTTGAATCAACAAGCGTGCCGCCATCGCCAGAGCAACGGCACTCCAGCCGCAAGCGAACAGCGCGCGCCACGGATAAATCCCGCTTCGAGCGGGATGAAATTTCCGGATGTAAAGAAACCGGTTGCGCAGCGTGTAATAACGATAGAGCGTGGAGCGCGCCCCGGCGCCGGGTTCATGTACCGCACAGGCACGCGTGCAAATCGCGCAGGCATAATCCTTAACAAAGGCCCGGCGGCAAAAATCGGCCATTTCACCGCTGAAAAAATAGCCCTCATCAAACAGTCCCACGATCCGGAACAATTCGGCCCGGACAAGGGCGACAGTACCTGGCACGTAATCCACGTCCAGGAGCCGGTGCGTCGCAATCAGCGCGGGAAGATCTGCCGCTTTCTCCTCATGGCGCGTCCCGAGATGCCGCGCAATATCCCGTCCGCCGGCGGTAAAGACTTGCTCCTGCCCGCGCCGCTCATCCAGGAGCGGACCCACGATCCCCAAGCGCGGATGCGTTGCGAACTCCGTCAGCAGGTGCTGAACCTGGTCCTCGGCGATGACCGCGTCATTGTTCAACAGGAGCACGACATCCCGATCACGCCGCTCAGGCGGGTATCGGGACAGGATCCGACGCAGGGCCAGATTATTGCCGCCCGCGAAGCCCAGGTTGCTGTCGCTGGCCAGGACATGGGCCGTGGGACATTGCTTCGGGATCAAGTCCCGACTGCCGTCCTGCGAGGCGTTGTCTACGACCCAGATATCGGGCATCACCTGCGTCCAGGCCGCTACGGCCTCAACACAGCGAATGGTGGCCGCCGCCTGGTTCCAGTTCAGAATGACTACGGCTACGTTCATAAAATTTCAAAGTGACGTGTATTCTGGATTCCCGCTTTCGCGGGAATGACAGAATGGGCAAACTTTGTTTGTCATTCCCGACCTGATCGGGAATCCAGTATTATAGTTGCCACCTTTGGCGGCCTAACTCACGGCTTACCCGGCACATGCTCGCCCCTGGATTTTTCCTCCCAGTAGTAGCGATGCAGACTGCAAGCGCGGGCCAGGCCCAAAGGCATGCGATCGGCAAAATGACTGCACAGCACTCCCGCCATTTTGCAGAGCGTGTACAGGCAATAATAGGGAACATACAACGGATGATGCCGCATCATATAGCCTGTTTCCCGAAGCAGATAACGCCGGCCCATGGCCGCACTGACCTTGAGATCATGCGCGGGAAAAATAAGCGTCAGTGAATACACGCTGTCGAAATAGCGCCGAAACGCCGTGCCCAGCGAATAGCAGTGCGAGTGCACGACCACGGAGGAGGGCTGATAAACTATCGTATAGCCCTCCACGATCAAGTCACGCGCAAACTGCTGGTCTTCGCTCATGATGAGCGCTTCGTCGAACGGGTGGCGCAGGAGGACCTCGCGGCGCACGGCGGCGCTGACGTTGGAAAAAAACACGTCCGCCAGGGTCAGTGAGCGCCCCGCAGGCCGCACACGCCGCACGGGCTTGCCCGGCGGAAAATGGTAGGCGAGAAAAAAAATTTCCGTGGGCGGTGCATCCGGCCGCGGCACCTGACGGGAATACACCGCCGCCACCTGGGGGTCGGCCAGCGGCTCCAAAAGGGCCGCCAGCCAGTGGCGGTCCGCCGGCAGGGCGTCCTGGGTCATCAGCACGATGATCGCGCCCGTCGCCTCCCGTGCACCGAGGTTACGGGCGCGGCCATGCGAAAACCGCTCCAGCGGCACGACGCGCACATTGGTCTGCGCCAGCGCGATCCGGCGCGTGTCGTCGGTGGACAATGAATCCACCAGGACTATTTCGTCCGGCGGCGAAGGGTGTTGGGCCGCCAGAGCTTCCAGGAGCGCCGGAAGCATGCCGGCGGCATTCAGCACCGGAATAACCACCGATATTTTCAAAAACCACCTCTCGCCAGCAGAACGGCAATGCAGAATGCAGGATGCAGAATGCAGAAACAATCAGAAAAAGATCTGACAAAGACGGGTAAATTCTGCATTCTGCATTCTGCATTCATCATTCTACATTTCTTCAAGTATCCGTAATGCCCGTGTTTTCGGATTCCGGCGGCAATTGGTCAATATGACGCGGCAGTGCCATAATGCTGAACAGGAACGAGGCCGCGCCGATCTGCACGCCGTTGACCAGGCAGATCAGGGCAAAAAACAGCAGACGCTGTTGATTCAGCGCGCCGAACCCGCTAGCCACCCACTGCGCCATAATCCAGAGCGTGAGCACCAGGCCCGTGCCGATCACCAAGCCCGCCACGACGCAGGCCTTTTCAAAGGTAAACCAGCGATAGAACCAGGCGACAATCGCATCCTCCTGCAGACCGGAAAGATGGCCATAGGCCTTGGCCAGAAGCCCGATGGTGATAATCTGGATACTTAGAATGTTCAGCACGCCGCCGATCAGCATGCAGTGAATATCCACCAGACGCCCATGGATGATGAGCGGGCCGAACGCCAGCGGCAGGGAGATAGCCAGTCCAATCACCCATCCCACGATCCCCGGAGCCAGAAGCAGGAGCGTTGGACTGTGCAGAATCATGAAGCGCAGGTGGCGCCAGCCATCCCGGAATGAATGCAACTTGGATTCCCCCACCCGGGGCCGATAGGTAATATCCCGCTCGGCAATCCGCAGGTTACAGCGAATGGCGCGCACGACCATTTCGCTGGCAAATTCCATGCCGGTCGTGACACAATGCAAACGGCAATAGGCTTGGCGGGTAATGGCGCGCATGCCGCAGTGCGCATCGTGCACGGTATTGCTATGAAAGAGCAGCCGCAGGGTGGCCGAAAGCATTGGATTGCCAACATACCGGTGGAGCCGAGGCATGGCGCCAGGTTGAATATCGTGCATCCGATTGCCCATCACAAAATCCACCGCACCCTTCAGGAGCGGCGCTACGAGCACGTCCAAGGAGGAAAGGTCATAGGACAAATCGGCATCGCCCATAACGATGATGTCATAGCGGACATTTTCGAATCCCTTGCGCAGGGCGGAGCCATAGCCGCGATGCGGCTCCGTCAGGACGCGGGCCCCGTGTGCGCGGGCTACTTGGGCGGAAAGATCGGTGGAACCATTATCCACCACGATGATGTCTTCCGGCAGGCCCAACTTGGCAATCCCGCGGCGCGCCAGTTCGATGACCTGGCCCAGCGAGGCTTCTTCGTTCAGGCAGGGAAGAATGACCGAAATACCCCGGGATGGCTCATTGCCCATGATTCTTATTCCTCGCTCTCGCCGGTCCCGTCATCCTCAAACGGTACGGTGAATGGCATCATCGCGGGCTGTAGCGGAGTTTGCGAATACCCCTGGTCCGGACTGGTCTGCATCTGCGGGTTCAGATCGGCCGGCTGAGCAACTGGCTGGCCGGCCGCGGCGGCGTCCGGCGTACTGACCGGCTTGAACGGCGCGGCCTGCGGACGGAAGGGCGAGACAAAAGGCGTTGTCATGTTGGTGTTGGGTTTGAAAAAGGACTCCAGACTCTTGGCCTGGAATGGCACGTTGGTACCCATGCGTTGGAAAGGCGAGGCGCCGCGCCTTTTCAGATCCGAGAAAAACGGCTTGCGGTGGCCGCTGGCCTGGTCATTCAGGCTGAAGGGCGAGGCCGCGTTCTCCGCGGCCAGGCTTTTCCGAGGCATCCCGAACGCGGGCACACCCGGCGCGCCCGCCATGGCCGGGGCCGCGCCTTTATCCTTGTCCTTATCCGGATGGAGCTTGATAATAGTGGTTTCGATGCCCATTTTCAGGACCGCCTCTTCCTTGTCGTAATTCACCGAGACCAACTGCATGTCACTGATTTCCTGGCCAATGTCCAGATAGATGTGCTTGTTGGTTTTCTTGTCCAGAACACACACCTGGATCTTAGCGCCATCGTCAATGATGGCCTTCATTTCATAGTCTTTGGCAAACGACTCGGCCGCCGCCAGGTCTGCGGCCCCGGGTACGGCAATGGGCGCCACTTCGCCGAACGGTTTGCGATCAAGGACCACCTGGTAGCGGCTGAAATCCGTCGTCGTGACGGCGTGCGCCACCAGGGCACCCCCCCACCCCGCAATAGCGATTGCCAAGCAATAAAGTGTGGTTCTCGGCTGTTTCATTACCATGTCCCCGTGTACCCAAAAAGATTGGATTGGAAATTCAATATGGTTATCATATCATGTGTTTTAATTTTAGCAATGGTTAATCCGCGAAAACGCGCAACCTCAGTTACGTGGGTAGGTTGTGAACTTCGATGCTGTCATTCCCGCGAAAGCGGGAATCCAGCATTGATTTTTCTGGATTCCCGATCAGGTCGGGAATGACAATCAACCCTCATAACTAAGGGGGTGCGCAAGCGCAATGGCAAGAGAGTAAATACCATGAAATTATTGATTACCGGCGGGGCGGGGTTCATCGGCAGCAACTTCATTCACT
>JBDRSI010000165.1:0-2078 GCA_043825055.1 Verrucomicrobiota bacterium | reverse complement strand
CGAACAGAATCGTTACCATCCGACGCGCCCCCAGCCGACATTCCCTGCCACGGAAGAGAACCTGGCCAAGTTCCGCAGTTGCATGCAGCCGCATGTGTGGGGAATCCCCGTAACGTTTCTCGCGTTCGACCGTGAAGCCTATATTGACGCGATTCTTAAAAAGGGTGTTCCCGGTAAGCCCACAACGCTTATGGGCCACTGCTTCGGCGATCCGGAGGAATGTGCCGCCTGGTGCGTTGTGCATGACATGTCCATTCAACCATCAATCAAAGATCATTTCCGCTATGCGGGCTTGCCCCATACGGCGTTTCTCATGCGGGACATTTGGGATATCCTGCCATTTGGGATATCCTTGACAAATTTGGCGCGACTTATCAGAATTGGCACGGCTACTGGCAAACCCCATCGCTGGCTGAAGTGTCGGGGCCGGGCACGGGTATGGTTCGGGTGAGCGGATACGTGAAAAATGGGAAAGAGTCTCTTCTTATTGTGGCAAATCTGGGGCCGGATAATGCCGCGGCAACACTTCGGCTGAATGCGCCGGCCATGGGACTACAGGCCGACCGTTTAATCGTTGCTGACGTTGGTAAGGGCGAATGGATCGTTAACAAACCGGTAGCGCTTAAGGACGGTGTGCTGACACTTGCCATGCCCGAAACGCGCTCAAAAGGCAGTCTGCGTTTTCTGAAAGTTACTGCCGATTAATTTAATGTCCAGGAATTTCAAAGTTGCATAGTTTGTCATTCCGAGCGGCTTGTCCGCCATAGCTCCCGGAGCGACGGTGGAAGCGAGAAATCTCGCTGATGGAGATCCTTCGTCCCGACTCTCCAAGGGGTCGGGACTCAGGATGACAATCCGAACTGGATAACAGTTGCCCCCGATCGCGCTTCGCACGTCGGGGGCCTAATTTAATGTCCAGGAATTTCAAAGGTGATAGGGCAAGGTGTCCCTGCCGAGTCGTCTGGTGAGCGTCGGCCAGGGATCCGCCTTTGGTGGATAATATCGGGTCTGAAAAAAACGAGTAACCGGAACCGCGGTTACGGATCCATGGAGAAAATTATATGAAAAAAGTTTTAACTTTCATTGCCTTCCTGGTCATCTGTTTCCTTGTAATTATAGGCGTCATGGATTGGCTGACGGCGCGACGCGGTCAACAGGCGCCGGCTGAAAAGCAAAAACCAGCAGTTACGGCCATATCAGCGCCGGCCGAGGGCGCAAGAATTTATTATTCAAAGGAGCGCGCCGCCAATGCGAAAGAAAATATCAGACTATACGACTGGGCCAGAAAGGTGCAGGAACGCATCTTTACAAAGGGCGATGCTCTGGATTACTACCTGGGTCCTGATAAATACGTGGCCGCGGACACGCTTGCGGAGTTAAGTAATGAATTCCTCTGGACGCTCCAGCCCACAACGCGGATTCCACGCGTTATCTGGCCGCGGGACACGTTAGCTTATTGTCCGGTCTGCGGCGACAAAGTTAAAAAAATCAGCGTCTGGAACCCGTTCCGCATAGACCCGCTCACGCATCCGTATAAAGTGCAGTGCAAGATGTGCAACAACTGGTTTCCGACCAGCGACTATGTCAAGGGCGATCTGACTTCCGGGAATCTGCCGGATGACGGCGACGGCGGGATTTATACCGGGGAAGGGCCGGGAAAGGGCAAAAAATTCTTTTTCCTGCGCGAGTATGCGCACATGTGCTACGGCTCAATGACCGTGCCGGCATTGAAATCGCTGGGTGAGGCGTTCGTCTTGACGGACGACCGGAAATACGCGCGGGCCGGATGCATTCTCATGGCGCGCCTGGCTTCCGAGTATCCCAATTACGGCTGGGAGGGGACGGGGCTTGACCTGGAAAACCGGTTTGAGCGCACCTATTTGGGGCCGTGGCAAAACCGTCATCCGCATTATTCCTGGAAACATGGCGGTATGATTTCGGACCTGATTTGGGACACGTTCAACTTGGAGCGATTGACTTATGCCTACGACGCGCTCCGCGGCGCCATGGACGATCCGGAAGTGATCGCCTTTGTAAAGGGAAAAGGACTGCCGGTGGAGAACGGCGACGACCTGCGG
>JBDRSI010000164.1:0-3217 GCA_043825055.1 Verrucomicrobiota bacterium | reverse complement strand
AGGCGGAACACCGGATGCGGAGCAATCTGTACCCGCAGGAACAAATCGCCGGATGCCCCCGCACCGGCGCCCTGCCCCCCCTGCCCCGCCAGGCGGATGCGCGCACCGTCGGCCGTGCCGGGCGGAATCTGCACGTTATATTGTTTTGATTCGCGATGCACCCGCCCATGCTCATCCATGCGGGCAACCTGCAGATGAATGGGTTTCCTGGCACCGTGGAAGGCTTCTGCCAGCGAAATGGTCACCGTCGCTTCGTGATCTTCGCCACGCCGTTTACGGAAGTTCTGAAACGGTCCGCCGCCGGCCTGGCCGGGGCGGAAACCTCCGCCGGGACGAAAGCCGCCTCCGCCAAAGAGCGTCTCAAAGAAATCGCTGAAGTCGCCCTGGTCTTCCGCCGTGTAGCCGCCGGAAGATTCCGGACGAGCGCCGAATTCATATTGCATCTTTTCCCAGCCGGGGGGCGGCGCGAAATCCTGGCCCGCGTGGTAATTAGCGCCGAGCTGGTCGTAGCGCCTGCGTTTCTCCGCATCGCTGAGCACTTCGTTTGCTTCCCCAATTTCCTTGAACCGGGCCTCGGCATCTGAACGCTTGTTGACGTCCGGGTGATATTTCCGGGCCAGCTTGCGGTATTGCTTGCGAATGTCATCGGCGGATGCCGTGCGCGCCACGCCCAGCACCTCGTAATAATCTTTAAATTTCACGCTCATATTTTCCAAGGCGGGCCTTGCCCGCAACCCAATAAAATTAACCGCGGATTACACTGATTTTTTTGTGGTGGTTCCTAACGTTTAAGGTGCTATGGATTTTTCGCGCCAGCATTTTTCAACACTTCCTCCACGGAGCGCTGCCCCTTCATGGCCGCCCATTGAAGCGCGGTTTGCTGATAATTGTCCTTGGCGTTCAGGTCGGCGCCCTTGGTCAATAACAGGGTAACCACGTCAACCGACCCCTTGATCGCGGCCTGATGGAGCGGCGCCAGGCCCAAGTTGTCCTTGATATTCACATCCGCGCCCCTGGATATCAGCGCCTTGACCACATCGGCATGGTCATACTTAACAGCCATGACGAGCGGCGTGGCGGCGGCCTGATCCCGGGCATTGATATCCGCGCCTTTGCTCGCCAAAAGTTCGACGATCTCCCGCCAGCCATAGAGCGCCGCCGTATGCAGGGGCGTCATTCCCAAGTCATCCTGCGCGTTGACGTCGGCCCCCTTGGCCAGCAATGTCTTGACCACTGCCTTATGACCCATTCCCACGGCATTGTGAAGCGGCGTGCGCTTTTTCAAATTACGCGCGTTGACGTCGGCCCCTTCGGCCAGCAGAAGCTCCACCACGTCATTGCGCCCCATGAAGGCCGCCAGGTGTAAGGGCGTCGCGCCGGAATCGTTGCGCGCGTTGATATCCGCGCCTTTGGCAAGCAGGAGCGCAGTCACGTCGCGACTGCCACCGCCCGCCGCCCAATGCAGGGGCGCAAACCCATTATTGTCCTTGCTGTTGGCCAACGCCGGGTTCTTATCGAGGAACATCTTAACCTGATCAACCTGACCCAGTTCGCAGGCGGAATAAATCGCCTGCGCGCCCACCGTGCCCGCCAGCAGGCCGGCAATTATCACCAGGACACATCCCATCCACAGCACTCGGTTCATGATTATGCCTCCTGGTTTGATTAAGGATCAGAGTTAAGCAGTCAGAGGTCAGCAAGCAGTTCTTTGTTCCTGGTTCTTTGTTACACGGATGCGCTTCTATCGAAGTGCCGCTACAACTTCATTCGGCATTCAGCGTTGGACGTTTGCTTCTCTTCCCTTTTCTCCGGTCTGTCGTCTGCCATCTGTCGTCTGTCGTCCGTAGTCCGATTCACCCGTGCTTCATTCATACTCCCCGTTCGATATCCTTCCAAGTCCACGGCAATATATAAAAATCCCTGCCGTTTCGCCAGCTTTGTGATGCTCCGGCGGATCGCGGGCCTCCATAATCGCCGGATATCCGCCGCTTCCACTTCAATGCGCGCCACGCTCCCATGATGCCGCACACGCACCTGCCGGAATCCTAACCGCCGCAAAGCTTCCTCAACCCGGTCCACGGCCTTCAGCCCGGCGGGTGTAATCCGCGAACCGTAAGGAAAGCGCGAGGCCAGGCAGGCCATGGCCGGCTTGTCGGCCGTCGGCAATCCCATTTGACGCGATGAGGAGCGGATGTCCGCTTTAGTTAACCCGGCCCTCAACAGCGGACTGATTACGCCGCATTCGGCGGCGGCGCGAGCGCCCGGCCGGACATCCCGCACGTCATCCGCATTGGTACCGTCTAAAATACATTCGATAGCATGCCGGTCGGCCACCTGCCTCAACCGATGAAAAAGCTCCTGCTTGCAGTAATAACAGCGATTGACCGGATTGGCCGCAAACCGCGGAATCCTTAGCTCATTGGACCTGATCAGCAGGTGCCGGATACCAAGCCGCCGGGCCAGGATCGCGGCCGAGCGCTGTTCGCGCTCCGGGTACGTGGGCGAAAGCGCGGTCACGGCCAGAGCTTGATCGCCCAATTCCTGCCGGGCCACCGCCGCCAGCAAGGTGCTGTCCACTCCGCCTGAAAACGCGATCAGTACGGAACCTAAGCGCCGCAAATGGGCACGCAGGCGTTTAAGTTTGCCAACCGGCACACGAGTACGGCGAGCGGATTTCATCGGCGTATCATCCGACCTTACCCCGTGCTTGTCAATCGTAATCCCGCCCGGAGCGGGACAAGTCGCCGGGCTGTGTCATTCTCACACAGAGCCACAAAGGTCACAAAGTTAATTCCCGATCAGGAAGCTTCCCTTCGTGGCTTTGCACCTTTGTGTGAAAAACATCTTCGGATATCCAAAGCCATTCCTATATTTTCTGTCCCTGTATTTCCTTTACAATCCAAGGCATTATTTGCCATACTGAGCAGCAAATTCACTTTCCACGAAAGAAAGGACCATGCATGGAAGCGAAAATCAGGGCCAAGCTGGAAGAACTGCGCAACATGCTGAAGGCCGATGGCGGCGACATGGACATCGTGAGCATCGTCGGCAGTGAGGTGAGCCTGCGGTTGAAAGGCGCCTGCGGCTGTTGCCCGCACGCCACGCAGACACTCAAACAGGGCATCGAACGGGTTCTGCAAGAAGCGGTGGATCCGACCATCACGGTATTGCAGGTGAAATGAATTTGGCCCTGAAGTTAAGCGAAGCGCATACTTCA
>JBDRSI010000163.1:0-4009 GCA_043825055.1 Verrucomicrobiota bacterium | reverse complement strand
TTGCCATGGCACCCATTACCGCCGCCATAATGGAGGGTTAAACCGATACTTCATGGCCGCTGTAGCCTACCGGCAAGCCATAGCGTTCCCGCAGGACATGCATTACCGACAAATTGAGGTCTTTATCCCCGGCCGGATAGGTGGAGACAGAATGCATCAGCAAGATTGGGCATTCGGCTTTCTTAAAAATCTCCACGGCACGGTCAACATCCTGAAGGGAACACATGCCGGTGGAAAGGAAAGTCGGTTTTTTCTCTGAGGCCACTTCCTTCAGAAAGGGTTCGTTCGTTGCCATGGCTGAAGCCACTTTGTTGTAGTTGGATTTGTATTTTCGCAAAAACTGCAGGCTGGGGATATCCCAGGCTGAAGCAAACCACTCTATGCCCAGGTTTCGGCAATACACATCAATAGCGTCGTACTCCGCTTCTCCAAATTCCAATCCTTCCTTCTGCGCCCGCTGGGTCGTCCCCCAGGGACTCTCGCGGCGCTGCGCCAGCAATTCAGGCGAATAAACGATGTCAATCGTGCGCTTCTGGAACTTGACCGCGTCGCACCCCGCCGCTTTGGCTTGATTGATCAACTGCTTGGCAATCTCAACGTCGCCATTATGGTTGATGCCGATCTCGGCAATAAAAAAAACCCTGCGCGGAATCGGCCATGGATGAGTCTGGACAAGATCATTCGTGAAATCAAAGGCATTAGTCATAATAATTCCTTCACTGGCGTCCCATAGGGACACCGTGGACTGTGGACTTTAGGCTGTAGACTATAGGTTCAAACAAGCAAAATGCATATGCGAAAAACCAGAACTGCTGTTTTGGTAATTGGCCCAAATATCACTCGTTTTCCGCTTGTTTTCCCACGGCCTACGGTCCACGGTCTACAGTCTGAGCATCCTGTGGGATGCTACTGTAATTCCTTATGTTGTCAGTTTGTCGTGTGATGCTAGGCCGGCAAGAGGGTCCTTTCCTCGGTGTGCCATTCTGCGACCCGGATATGCCGTTCCCTCGCAATATCCAGCAACTGCCGGCGAACATCATCCCGCAGATCGGCCGTAATAATAATATCGCTTATATTCCGTTTCGTTAGAATTGCGCTTAGCTGGTTCATCCCGCCCATTACTTTGAAGCCATAGACCATACGCCCATGCAAATTTGGTTCATCGTCCAACAGGCCGACTACGCACCGGTCATCGTCAATTTTAGGATAACCGTGACTGCGTTGTCGCAGGAACAGCGTACAGCGCGTTCCGGCCCCATAAAGCATGATGTTCCGGAACACGCGTTTACCCGTGATCGTGGGATGACGCGCGGTCAGCGCCATCAGGTCCTGGACCGTCCGGAAAAACAGGCGGCTTTCAGCGATGAGCGGGACGGTCAGTCCTATGTAAAGAACGGTCTGCAGGATAACTTGCCGCGTGATGGCCTGCCCCAACAAACTGAAAAGGCCCAGGCTCAGCAAAATTCCCATCAGGAGGGCCACGCTCAACGCCACAATATCACTCGAGCGCGAGCGGCTCCACACCCGCCGGTAGGCGCCGGAGACAAAGATCGCCAAAAAGGAGATGCCGACCCATAGCGGCGCACCATCCAGCCAAACCAGCTTGATGTCGGCGACGCCGGCCTCCGGGCGCGCCAGAAACATTGCCAGCCAGAAGCCGAGCGCAAGGATGCCCACATCCAGCAGGGGGTAGAGAATAACCGCCATGACAGTGCTGGTGGGGCGACGCAGGCCGGAGAGGATAGCCGAAGCGCTATCCCAGAGTTCCACCCGTGCCAGGTGCTTCACGATCACATAAGCTCCCACCCCAAAGGCAATCAGGAAGATGCCCACGGCATGGGTGCTGTACGTCAAGCTCAGCAAGGCCACTACCACCAGGACGGCGCTGATGACATACAAAGTCAAGGCCGCCTTGCTTTGTGATCCGCCGCTTCGGACAAAGCGGTGGTGCAGATGCTCCAGATCCGCCTGCATAACCTGGTGTTTGCCGGGCTCGGGTGTTCCGAACAACCGGCGCACTGACCGTCGCCAGATGGCCAGCATGACGTCAAAAATGGGCACGCCCATCGCCAAAAGGGGCACGCCGATGGAAGCCAGTGCGGTGCCTTTCGAGGCCGTACTCAAGGCAACTGTCGCCAGCGTAAAACCCAGAAACATACTGCCCGAATCACCGAGAAAAACACTGGCCGGATGGAAATTATACCTTAGAAAGGCCAGGCAGGCCCCGATCAGCCCCAGACAGATCAATACATCGCCCGGCAAATGCTGCAACAGGAGACTGCCGGCCAGGCCGAGAGAGCCCAGAATGGCCAGGCCGGTGGCCAACCCATCCAAGCCATCAATCAGGTTGAACGCGTTGGTAATTGCCAGCACCCAAATAACGGTGGCGAGGACATCAAGCGCCAATGGAATACCCATGCCAAATGCCGAACCAAAGCGAACACCGCTGAGATAAAGCAGGAGCGCGGCAATGATTTGTCCGCCTAACTTAGTCAGGGCCCGCATACCCCTGGCGTCATCCACCAGGCCAACCAATAGGAGCAATGCCGATACCGGCAGGAACCGCAACCACCAGCGCAAATCCAGGGTCCCGGAAAATGGAGCCCAATTGAAAAGAAAAATTACGGCGCAGGCGGCATGAAATCCCAGGAACACGGCCACGCCACCGCCGCGGGGCGTGGGCGCAGAATGAATCCGCCGCTCATCCGGAAGATCCACCATTCCCAATTGAATGGCCGTCCGGCGCACGAGTGGAGTCAGCAGATATGTCACCAGGAATCCCGCCAAAAAGATCGCGGGATATTTGAAAATTAATTCAAAGTTCATGAACGACTCCCTGATATTTATCGGTATTTACGGGAGCGCAATCTGCGTCCTGAGCAGCCTCTCGGCATCCAGAATGGCAACGCCATCCATATCCGGCGGTAGCTTTCCGTTCGCCGGCAGGAACAATCCCAAGTGGACTTGAGTCTTGCCAGACAGAGGAGGGACTTGACGATTCTTGAGAGCATGGATGATCACGCCCACCTTTGAACTCGTCACGTTCCTCATCCACTTGCATTCGCCCAGGAACACGTGCTGCCGGTCGGAGGAAACGGAAACCACATCCCATTCAGCGCCGGTTGACTCGCGGCTGGCCCAGTAGCGTCCGGCGGGTTCCCATTCGACATCTTGATATCTGAGCCGGTGCCACTGTTGCCGGCACACGTCTTCCCAAACGGCGGCCATGTGATGGATCCATGCCTCGCGCGCATGTTGCCGGGCTGTTTCTGCGCCCAGATTCAGCCCGCTCAGGTATGGCCGCACGCAGGCATACCACATGGCCAGAAAAGGATCGGCCAGCTTGTAGAATGCGCGTCGGCCACCGGCTACCGGCCGACCGCTATCAAAGTCGTAAGATGCTTGGCGCTCAATCAGTCCAAGGTCCGCGAGATGTCGCAAGGGCTTAGCCAGCGTAGTATCCTTCACGCCGAGACGCGCCGCCAATTCCGAGGGACGCCGCGCCCCACGACCAATCAGTTCGCAGACCGCCCGCTCCAAGGCGGCAGCCTCTTCGTCTCGCAGCACCCGCTCTGCCTCGTCGTGCAAGACACCCTGTGGCGAAAACACGAGGTGTTCCAATGCGTCCTCGGCCTTGGTGTATCGGCGTTCACGCATCAGGTCCCAATAGCGCGGCACGCCGCCGAACGCCGCATAGACCTCGATGGCTGTAATGGCATTTGGGAGTCCCAAGGCCGCACGGATTTCCGTGGCGGGCATTGGCTGGAGCCGCAAAAGAATTTGTGCCCGGCCATACAGTGGCGCGTCGGAATCCAATACGAGCCCCTGCATCATACGTTGACTGGACCCGCAGATGACGATTGGCAGGCGCTTGGCGTCCGGTGCGTCCACTATGGCCTGTAGTACTGAAGGTAGTTCCGGCGCCGATTGCGCCAGATAGGGAAACTCGTCCAACACGAGCACCGGAGCCTCAGCCGGCCCGCCTGCAACGCTGGGCGTAGCACTGCGG
>JBDRSI010000162.1:0-3658 GCA_043825055.1 Verrucomicrobiota bacterium | reverse complement strand
CGGCGAAAATGACCTGATGTGAGCGCAAGTAAAAGGATTCTGCCGCGATTTGCTTATCGAAGCAGAAATCATAAAATTTAGGGGCATCAAGAAGGATGGAGAAAAACACGACAAGCTACTCATCTTCATTGAACAAAGGTTTGCGATCATGGCTCGCCGGTGCACCGGTGGAACCGATCTCCGCTGGCATGATGTTATTCTCCAACTACCCAGACTTTCAGCGATGCCTCGACCTCGGGATGCAATTTGACCTTGACTGTGTAAACGCCCAGTTCGCGAATGGGTTCCGCAAGGTGGATTTTACGCCGGTCAAGCTCGATTTTCTGCGCCTTGAGCGTGTCGGCGATGTCGTTGGCATTGACCGACCCAAAGAGCTTGTCGTTGTCGCCCACCTTCACCGCAATGGTACAGGAAACCTGTTCGAGGGCCTGGGCCAGCGCCTGGGCTGCCGCGCGATCTTTCTGCTGGCGACTCTCGCGCTCCAGCCGGTTTTTTTCCAGGCGTTTCAAAGCGGCATGACTGATACTCGTCGCCAGTTTCCGGGGCAGGAGATAATTACGGGCATAGCCCTCAGTTACCTTCACCGTCTGGCCTTCCAGTCCCAGTCCTTCCACGTCTGCCATCAGAATTAATTCTCGCGCCATGTGTCCCCCGGCCTTTCTATCGAACAAATCCCATGATCCGCGCCCTGCGGATCGCGTTTTTCAGTTGCCGTTGCTGTTTGGTCGTTGTGCCCGTAATGCGGCTGGGCATGATTTTGCCGTGCTCGGTCATGAATTTTTTCAACAGTTCGGCATCCTTATAGTCAATGCGGTGAATGCCTTCCAGATACCGGCATCGTTTTTCTTCCGAGAAGAAGCCAAAGCTTTCCCGGGGTTCCCGTTTGCGAACGGTTTTCTTGCTCTTCTTCACGCTAACCTCCCATTGTCCTTGTGTTAATGACTATGGCGGGCTATGCCCGCAATCCAAGGTTGCCTGTTCTGTGTCAATGTGTCTCGAATTCGGTTCGGGAAAGGCGTCCCCCTGCGCGAAGCCGCTTCGGCGGGACAAGTCGGCGATCCCGCGAAACGCGGGATAAATCTTGGTCCACATCCCTGTCCCGCTTTCAGTGGGCCGGCCCAAGCCCTGTCCCGCTCTTAAGCGGGATTGCCTTGCTTTCCCGAATCCGCCTCCGGCGGAAACCGAATTCAAGCCACGGTGGCCACGCTGTCGTGGAACGCAACTGTTATTGATTCCGCATTCCGTCCTCTGTCGTCCCGCCTTCGCCCTTCGGGCTTTGGTGGGCAGGCCGTCGCCTGCCCTCCGTAGCGCTCTGGCGTAGGAGGGTCTGCCGTCTGATTTCTAGCCGGGCCTCAAAACGGCAAATTGTCGTCGTCGCCTTTTTCTTCACCCGGCGCCGCTGACGCCGATGGCCCTGCCGGTTCACTTGCCGTGGCGGGCGCGCCCTGCGGTTGGCCTGCCTCGGAAGCCTCGCTTGGTTCCGCCGGTCGTTTCAGCCGATCGAGGAACTGGATGCGATCGGCATTTACCCGCAACCGGCTTTTCTTTTCGCCGTTGGTTTCCCATTGCTCGTAACGGAGCGACCCTTCGACCAGGATGGCGGATCCCTTTTTCAGATATTCCCCGGCCGTTTCCGCCTGCCTTTCCCAGGCCACGACGCCAACATAACACGTTTCTTCCTTGAACTCGCCTGAGGTCGTCCGGTATTTTCGGTTGATGGCCATGTTCAAATCCGCCACGGCCTTACCGGACGGGATGTATCGGATTTCGGGGTCCCGCGTCAAATTGCCGATCAAAAAAACCCGGTTGAGATTAGCCATGGCCTCGTTCCTCCTGGTGCGGTTGATGGGATTACGGTTGATTCAAACCTGAATCCGTGACGGATTTATATTATAAGGAGGATTTTCCTGCCGCTGCAGCAACAGGCTTAACCGCCTCCTTGGCGCCATCGCGCGCGGGCGGCGGCGCGAGGGTAAATTGCACCCGGAAGACGTCCTCGTTCAGTTTGTAGCGTTCGCGCAGGGGCGCGATTTTCGCAGGGTCGAGGGTGAACGTTATCAGCACGTAAAAACCCGCATCCTTTTTCTTCAGCCGCCGCGCAAAAGTTTGGCGCCCCATGCGCGTGGTGTGCTCCACCGTGCCGCCCTGTTTCGTGACCTCGGCGCGGATTTTATCCAGTTTGTCTTCCAGCGTCTGCTCGTCCACCGGTTGTGACAAAATAATCAAGCCCTCGTATTTTTTCAAGCGTTTCTCCTTGTCATTGCGTGTTGAACTTGTTCATGGCGGCCTCCGCGCCGTGCGTTGCCAAGTATTGCACTGCATCGGCGGCCGTGACGATCATCGCGTGCACGCTGTCCCGCAGGTCGGTCGCAAAGGGCATCAGCACGTGCTCAACCAAATCCTTGTCTTCCCGTCGGCCTATGCCCAGCCGGAGTCGTACAAATGGATCCTGTCCCAAATGTCCGAGAATGGAAAGCAAGCCCTTGTGCCCGCCACCGCTTCCGCCAACCCGAATCCGTAATCGGCCCACCGGCAGATCGGCGTCGTCGAAAATGACGAGCAGATCGGCCGGACTGATGCCCAGCTTGCGGGTTATTGCCGCCACTACCGCTCCGCTTTGATTCATGTAAGTGCCTGGCTTGACCAGCAGGGCCTTTTCCTTGCCCAGCATCGTCCGGGCCAGGCGCGCCTGAAAACGGAAGCTGCGCCACAAGGTGCAGTCACATCGTTCGGCCAACGCATCAATAACCTCAAAGCCGACATTATGCGGCGTGTGCTCGTATTCTTTTCCGGGATTGCCCAACCCCACGATCAGTTTCACTCTTCCCCCTTCGCGAGGCCGCTTCGGCGGGGCACGTCGGCGTTCTCCGGGAGGCCCCGATCATGAAGCGCATCGGGGCGAATTATTTCTTCTCCTTGCCTTTGCCCTTGGTTTCCTTGCCTTTCTCGGCCTTGGCCTCCGGTTCTTTGCCCTTTACTTCCTGGCCTTCCTTCGTCTCGTCCTCGCCCTCGGCTTCGCCTTCCTTCTTTGCGCCGATGACTTCCGGTTCCGCCGCGCCTTCCACCGCCGCTTCCTCCGGCTTCACTTCCTCTTCCACGTGCGGCATGAGCACCGATGCAACCGCAATGTCCGGGGCGGTGAGCACCATCATCTTGTTCGGGTCAATTTTCAGGTCGCGCACAAAAAGGCTGTCGCCAATTTTCAGCTGACTAACGTCCAGAACGAATTCCTTGACGATATCCATTGGCAGGCATTCCACGTCCACCGTGCGCAACAGGTGTTCCAGGATACCGTCTTCCTGGGTGACACCTAACGGGTCACCCGTCAACCGGATGGCGACCGGCACACGCAGTTTGCGGGTAAGTGAGATTTCGAGGAAGTCCACGTGCATCAGGTGGTCCCGAATATGATCACGCTGGACGTCCTTCAACAGGACTTTGCGGGGAGTGTCGTTGTCCACCGCGAGGTCCATAATCAGGTTTTCGTCCGCCCGGTGCCGGAGTAGGAGTTCGAACTCGTGCCGTTTGAGCTGGATGGGTTGGGATTGGCCCTGGGTATCATAGACGATGCCGGGCAACCAGCCGTCTTTACGCAGGCGGCTCACGCGGTGCGAACCGCAAATAGTGCGTTTATTCGCCGCCAGTTTGATGGCATTTA
>JBDRSI010000161.1:0-7623 GCA_043825055.1 Verrucomicrobiota bacterium | reverse complement strand
CGATCCCCCTGTATAAGAACATTCTGCGGTTTGCCACGTTCTATGATATCGGCAATGTTTGGCTTGATGCATTTGACTTCAATCTGTTAGAGTATTGCTCGGATATCGGTGTTGGGATACGATTGGATATTCCCGGTTTCCCGATCCGCGTGGATTACGCCTGGCCGTTGCAAATCAGCGGCGAAGATATTCAACGCACGTCTGCCCGGTTCAATTTCTGGATGGGGTATGGATTCTAAGAAGGCAACCGGGTTCAGCGGTTCAATGGTTCAGCGGTTCACGGTTATTATGGCTCACCCCATCAACCGTTGAACAGTGAACCGTGAACCCAACAACCTGAGAGGACATGAATATGCGATCATTATCACTGCTCGCAACGGGCGGGCTATGCCTGGCACTGGCCGCCGTGCTGAACGCGGCCGAGCCGACTATGGCCTTTGTTTCCATGGAGCGCCTGTTCGACGACTATTACAAGACCAAAGCCGCCAATGTCCAGCTAAAGGCCCGTTTTGAATCCATGGACGTGCCCCGCCGCGAACTGATCAACCAGGTCAAAACGCTTAAAACCGAAGTCGAGAAGTTGGGCGCCGAGGCCCGCGACAAATCGCTCAGCGATGCCGAGCGCGACAAGAAACGAACGGCGGCGGAAGACAAGTTTGCTCTGTTCCGGGACGCCGAGGCCAAACTGGCGGAATTTGACAACACCTACAAAAAGCAGTTCGGCGAACAGATGAAACAATCCCAACAACAGCTGGTCGGTGAAATCCGCGCCATCATCCAGGCCTACGTCAAGGAACACGGGATCCGAATTGTCTTCGACAGCTCCGGCAAGACCCTGAACAGCGTGGAATCCGTAGTTTATTACGACCCGGCTTTTGACATCACCGAACCCATCCTGGCCATCCTGAACAAGAACGCAGCCGAACCGGAAGCCCATACAACAACAGAAACCAAATCAATAAAGAAGACGCCATGACACTAACGGTTGAAGAAATTGCCCATCGCTTGGGCGGACAGGTGGAAGGTAATTCCCAGTCGGAGATCTCGCGGTTGGCCGGCATCCGCGAGGCGGAACCGGGCGATCTGACATTCGTGGCCACGCCCCATTACGCGGGCGCGGCCGCGGCCACGCGCGCCACGGCCGTGATCGTGAACGAGGACTGGAACCGACCGTGTTCGGCGACCCTGATCCGGGTCAAGAGCGCGGACAAGGCTTTCGCGGACGCCGCCCAATGGTTTGCGCCGCCGCCGATTTCGTTCGCGCCAGGCATTCATTCCACGGCCATCGTGGCCCCTGACGCCAAGCTCGGCCAAGACGTTTGCCTGGGACCGTATTGCATCATCGAGCCGGGCGTCTCCATCGGCAATCGCTGTGTGCTTTGCGGCCATTGTTACATTGGCCACGGCACGGTCATCGGCGATGACTGCAAGCTGTATCCGCACGTTTCCATCCGGGAATACGCCCGCATCGGCAGTCGCGTCATTATTCACAACGGCACGGTCATCGGCAGCGACGGATTCGGATACGTGCAGGAAGGCGCGGTCCGCAAGAAAATCCCCCAGATCGGCATCGTCGTGATCGGCAACGACGTTGAAATCGGCGCCAATGTCACCATTGACCGCGCCCGGTTCGGCCAGACGCGTATCGGCAACGGCGTTAAAATGGACAACCTGATCCAGATCGCCCACAATGTCATTATTGGTGATAACTGCGTGATCGTTGCCCAGGCCGGCATTTCCGGCAGTACGATGATCGGCGAACGGACGATCATCGCCGGCCAGGTCGGTATCGTCGGCCACCTGGTAATTGGTTCGGATATCATCGTGGCGGCGCAGGCCGGCGTAACCAAGGATGTCCCCTCGGGCACGTTTGTCCTCGGATCACCGGCCATGCCATACGAAAAGTTTACCAAAATGCACGCCCACTTGATGCGCCTGCCGGAGCTTAAGGACAAAATGATGGCAATGGAAAAGCGCCTGGAAAAATTGGAGCAGGCCAAGCCGGAACCTAACCCGGCGGCGCCGCCAGTCCCGAGCGCGTAAATTAACCCCGCGGTTACATGCGCGCATACTGTAGTTGCGCTTCTATGAAGCGTAGTCGGATCGCCATAAACGGCGCTTGGCACAAGCTCTGCTACATCTTCGTTAAATGCCCTATATTGCCTCCCTTTACTCGATTTCTTCTTCCAATATCCGCGAATGGGCGATAGAATGGCGCCCGTCGTCATATCGTCCCATGAGTGCATGCCCATATTTTTTTTTCGGGATGGCCACCGCCCGATATCGTCCTGCCCGCCTGCTTATATGGGCAGTCTTGCTGATGGCTGCAAGCCTGTTGTCGGCCACACCAGCGGCAAGGGCCGCGCCACTCTCCCCAACTTCCGACCTGCTCGCCGATAGCCGCGCCGCATTGGAAGACGAATTGTATGACGTCGCGCACGCAAAACTGACCCATTATCTGCAGAAGGCCGCCACGCCCGAAGAGCGTCGCGAGGGTATTCTTCTGTTGGCCCAAACTCTGTATGGTCAGAAACGATACCAGGAGATGCTTCAACTGTTGGAGCAAAACAGGAAGCTGGCCGCTGGTTCGTCGCAAGCGGATGCTTTTGAATTCTGGCTGGCCATGGCCAATTTTGAAAAAGAACGCTGGACTCAGGTTGTGGTCGCCTGCCGTTGGCTGGACCAGCAGTATCCGCTTTCCCCATACCGTTACCGGGCCCTCCGCCTGCAGGCATGGTCACTGGTCAAACAGGGTGAGACCAATGCGGCCGTGGCGTGTTTTGCGCGCTTTGCGGACCTATACGAAAACACGCCGGAAGGCCCGGCTAACCGCCTGGACTGGGCCGAGACGCTCATTAACGCCGGCAGGATCAATGCGGCCCGCGAAGTGCTGGAACACATGCCAAGCACGAATCCGGAAACGCGCGCGGGCCAGGAACATCTGAGCATGCTGGGCCGCATCTACCTGAATGAGCACGCCTGGAACAAGGCCCGGAACGCTTATACCCCTTTGGCCAACCTGCGCAATGTCCCCGACGAATACCGCGCCATGGCACTCCTTTCGCTGGCCGAGATCGCCGTAGCTCAAACCAATCTGGTCAAAGCCCTTAGCCTGTTGGATCGAGGCATCGAACAGCTCTCCGATCCCACCTTAAAAGGGATCTGTAATCTGCGCAAAGGCAAACTGCTTCTGAAAATGGATAAGCCGGAGGAAGGCATCGCTCTTGTCCGTAGCTTCGTGGTCGCCCAGTCCACCAACGCGCTGGCCCGCGAAGTCCAGTTTGAATTGGCCCAGACCCTGCTGGACAAGGGTCTCTCCGACAAGGCCCTGCGTGATTTTCAAAATTACCTGGAAACATTTTCCGACCCTGCGGGCACGGCGCGCGCCCAGCAGGGCAAAGGCCGGGCATTGTTCAACCTCGGCCGCTTCAACGAGGCTGCGCTGGCCTTTGATAAGGCTTGCGAGGGGGAACCGAACCCGTTGGAAAAGGCCCGCAACCGCCTGCACATCGGCGATGCGCACATGGCCGCCGGCCAGTACAAGCTGGCGATCGAATCATATGCACGTGTTCAAACGCAATGGCCTGAAACCCTGCCGGCCGATCAGGCCGAATTCCAGGTCGCCGAGTGTTGGGCCCGGTTGGACCAACCCGCACGCGCCGAAACGCTTTTCTGGGACCTGGCGGATAAGGATCCCGACGGCGAACTAACGTCCGCGGCCCTTCTGCGTATCGCCGACCTCGAGCTCCTGCAGGGGCGCACGGACACCGCGCGCTCCCTTTACACAGACATCAGCCGCGCGTATCCCGATCCCACCCGGGCCCGCGCGCTCCATGGACTGGGCCTGATTGAATATCGCGCGGACCGATTCGGCACGGCACTGGATTATTTTGAACAGGCACATAGCGCCTGCCCCACCAGCGACGTGGCTGATCGCGCCATGTACCTGGGCGCCTGGTGCCGGGTTCGGATGGGCCAGGACAAACAGGCCGTCACCGCCTTTCGAACTTTTGTCGAGCGCTATTCCAATTCCGCCTGGGCGCCGGACGCGCTGTTCTGGGTGAGCGAATATGAATACAACCACGGCCGTTACGGCCCGGCGGAAACCGGCTTTCTAACAGTGGCCCGCCAGTACCCCCAGGGGACGATCGCCGATGCCGCGCTGTTCTGGGCCGGTCGCGCGGCGCTGAGACAGAACGAGTTCCGCCGCGCCAACAATCATTTTGCCTTGCTCATCAAGGAATATCCCACCAGCCCCAAGCGCCCGGAAGCCCGTTATTACCAGGCCGCCGCGCTTTGCGAACTGGGCGAATTCGCCGCCGCCATTCTGATCTTCAATGACCTGATTAAGCAGTTCCCCGACCACGAGTTGAACGAGACCGCCTGGTTTCGAAAGGGAGATTGTCAGTTTACGCTCGGCACGGAAGATCCCAAGCGGTATGATGAAGCATTATCCTCCTACCAGATCATCCTTGACCGGCCGGCCGTCACTCCTAAGGCCCGCATGCAGGCCGAATACAAAATCGGCCGTTGTCTGGAGAAAACGGACCGCATACCGAACGCTTTTGAGCATTACATGAACACGGTGTATCTCTATTACAAAACAGCCGATCACCTGCCGGAGGATTCTGTCTGGTTCACACGCGCCGCGTTCCAGGCCGCCGCGTTGAAGGAAACGGAAAAAAGCTGGCGCAAGGCAGCCGCCATCTACCAGCGCATCGTGGATGCGGACGTGCCCTCCAGCGCCGAGGCTTTAGCGCGCATCAATCGCCTGCGCACGGAACACTGGTTGTTCTTTTATTAACTATACACAGCGACATAAGTAATGCAGCATGTTCAGGAGTTTGTCATTCCGAGCGTAGCGAGGAATCTCAAGACCGGTCAGTCCCATCGAGATCCTTCGCTACGCTCAGGATGACAGAAGGCCGCGATACGTGTATCGTCATGTATAATTTGAATCGAAAGGACATTGATTATGTTCACGCTAATTCAACAGGGCGGATTGGTCATGTGGGTGATTCTGGCTGGCGGGGCCACCGCACTGGTCGTTTTCCTGGAACGGTTCTTCCACGTGCACCGGGCCAAGATTAAAACGGACGATTTTCTGAAGGGCATCTGCAACATCCTCCGACGCGGAAACGTCAATGAAGCCGTCAGCATTTGCGACGATACGCCCGGTCCGGCGGCCTATATCGTGCGCGCCGCCATCCTGCATTATGACCGCAGCCGGGAGGTGATCGCACAGGCAATTGATGACGCGGCGCTCACCGAAATCGCGCGCATGGAAAGACGATTCGGCGTGTTGGCCACCATTGCGCAGATCGCGCCGCTCATGGGTGTGCTGGGCACGGTGCTGGGCATGATTCAGACGGTTCTGACCATTCAGCAGAAGGCGCCCCTGGTCCAGATCGGCGATCTGGCCGCCGGTCTCTGGCAGGCTCTTCTGACCACGGCCGCCGGACTGGTCGTGGCCATGTTCAGTTATATCGGCTATAATCTGCTGGTGTCCAAGGTGGATGTCATCGCGCTCGACATGGAGTGGGCGGCAGGCGAAATTCTCGCCTTCTTCACCAGTTTTGGATTGTCCCCCATCACGGAAGCCCCTGCCCACAATGCTACGCATAGCGTTGCAGGCGGGCTGGCCAGCTCGGACAAGGCCGGCAAAATAAGGACAGACGTATGACCTCCGTACGCGAACAGGCCGGCATTCGCTGGCGGCGCTATCGGCCCCGGCAAAGGTTGTTCCATAACCCACTGGGCCTCATGCCGCTTGTCAATCTGGCGCTCCTCATCATGCTGTTCATGCTCTTGCACGCCTCGTTCATACGTCAACCATCTTCCGCCGTCCAACTGCCCACCGCCGCATTCCTCACCGGCACTCCCTATGGGCTCATGGTGGTGACGTTGACCCAGGAGGGCCTGTTTTTTTTTCAAGATGAACGGGTGACGCTCGATGGCTTGGCCACGGCATTCCGTAATGCCGTCCGCGATCAAAAGACCACGGCCATCACGATTGAAGCCGATGTCCGCGTGCCATACGGCGTCATCCTGCGCGTCATGAATATGGCCACGACCGCCGGACTCCAACAAGTCAACCTGGCTACCCGGCCATCCTTTGGCGAAGAGGTTATGCCATGAACACCCGCGCTTCCATAGTGCGGCGCGACGGGGTGGCGGCCTGCGTTCTCACACTCGCCACGGTGGCGTGCCTGTTCACCTGGTCGCCGTCCCTGCGCCCGGGTTTTTCACCACCGCGGCCGGCGCCGCCGGCCATCACATATTATGACGAATGTCCCGATACCCGCGCGAGGTGTGATCGGGACCCGGCACTGATCGCGCTTTCCGCCACCATGATGCTACCCCCGGCCAAACGCGGACAGGCCAACGTGGTCACGCCGCCGCTCGACACGGCCTCACGCTTCCTCCGCTTCCCGGATACACCTCCCACGGAACGGAATGATCAGATTCCTATGTTGACTCCGCCGCGTCCCATGACCCATCTGGCGCCCCAACGCCTTGCGCTCCCCGTCCCGATACCCGCTAGCGGTGTGATCGGGACCCAACGTCCAGCATCGGCGCCACCGGCCTATCAAATGGAATTGACCGGCAATTGGCAAGGCCGCTCAGTGGATCTTGCGCCCATGTTCGCACTGAGCGAGCCCTCCGGGCCCTGGTCGTTCACCGCCGTTCTGCACTATGACGAGACCGGCCGGGTGCAACACGCTTTGCTGGAATCGGCAGCGCTCGACCTGCTTCTGCGCGATGAAGTCACTCGGCGCCTGTATCAATGCCGGATAACGCCAAGCGGCGCGCCCGGCGAGGGCCGCCTAACGGTATACGGTCCCGGCCGGGCCTCCCGTCCGTAGAATGCCGAAACGGTCGATGGTGAATGGAAAATGGTTAATGGTTCATGAATCGGCAGTTGTATTTCCCCCGCCTTAACTGTAAATTTAGTGGTCTAACGGTTGGATGAAAAAGAAACAAAGTCTTGCCGCAATAGGCGGAACAATTCTGCATTCTGCATTCTTAATTCTGCATTTCCTTATGCCATGAGCGCTGAAACCCTTATTACCATCCCTACTGTCGCTTGGATGCCGGACAACCCGTCTGCGATAGTGACCGCCTTTCTCAATCGTCCCGCCTTTGACAGTGCCGCCGAAGCCAAGGCCCGCGAAATGCTGGCGGACATTCAAACCCACGGCGACGAAGCCGTGGCACGGTTCATTCGCCAGCTGGATGGCGCGGACTTGACCCCCGACCAGTTTGCCGTTCAGAAAGCGGAACTCAATGCGGCCCGCACCCAGGTGGACGCCGATTTCGTGGCCGCCGCCCAGGAAGCGCACAAGCGGATTCTCCATTTCGCGCACGCCAGCCTGAAAAAGGATTGGAGCATGTCCACGCCCAAGGGCGGCACGGTTGGGGAACAGTTTACGCCCCTGGAACGCATCGGCCTATATATTCCCGGCGGCCAGGCACCTTTGGTATCCACGGCGCTGATGACGGCGACCCTGGCCAGGGTCGCGGGTGTCCCGGAAATCGTGGCCTGCTCGCCGGTGGATGCATCGCGACGCATGAACCCGTATCTGTTGTACGCGTTGGAACTGGCGGGCGCCACGGAGATTT
>JBDRSI010000160.1:0-2979 GCA_043825055.1 Verrucomicrobiota bacterium | reverse complement strand
CATCGGCGCACCGGCCCGACTTCAACAGGCTCATGCCGATCCAATATGCGGCCTCGTCGGCGAGCTCCTTTTTCGCGTCCGCCATCGGCTTGAGCCTGGCCATTGCCCCATTATAGTCGCCCGCATCGAAGAGCAACGTTCCTGAATACAAGCGGGCCTTCGGGCTGCGGGCGCTGGCCGGAAAACGCTTGGCCATCTCCGCGAAAGCCGCTGCGGCGTCCTTGAGTTTCCCCGCCTTGTGCAACGCCAAACCCCGCTCGAAAGCGGCCGCATCGGCAAAATCGCCCTTGCCTTCGGCAACGCTCTTGTAAGCGGCGGCGGCTTCGCCAAAGGCACCCTGCCGGTACATGGACTGGGCCTGGCGGAATTTCGCCTCGGCCTGCAGCTTGCTGTCCGGGTACTGATCCAGGAAGGCCTGGAAAGATTTCTGGGCGGCCGCAAAATTTTCCTGGTTGAACTGCGCCAGGGCCGCATAGAACGCACTGCGCTCCACCAGGTCCAGGAACGCATCGCCGGCCTTGATCCCCGCCTTGTCCAGCCTCGAGAGCATCTCCCCGGTAGCCGCCACCTTTGCTGAGGGTTTGCCCGGCGCCGCGTACTTGCCCAGGAACGCCTGCAGCAGCGGCTCCGCGTCCTTGGGTTTGTCCAGGCTGATGAGGCATGCGCCTTCACGGGCCAGGGCCCAGTCCGCCAGGTAGTGATCCGGGAAACGGGAACGCAGTTCCGCGAAGAGCTTCTGCGCATCGGCAAACTGATTCAACCCGATGCGCGCCTGTCCCAGTTGAAACAGCACTTCCGGCATTTGGACGAAATTGGGACACTGGGCGCGGACCATTTCATACTGTTCCGCCGCACCCTTGAAATTGTCCTGGTGAAAGAACGACTGCGCCAGGCCAAAACGCGCATCGGGCGCCTTCGCGTGATTGGCATGGTTCTTTAAGAAGTTCTGGTACAACTCCGTTGCCATTGCATACTTGCCGCTGTTGTAGAGCCAGGCCGCAAAGTTGTAGTCGTCAATGGCCTTGGTGTCCTCCGCGGCTTGAAGCCGTAACGGGAAGATGACCGCCATTACCACGCCCGCTATGAGAACCACATGGGCCCAACGCTTGAATTTCATTTCAGTCACACTCCTCCCATTGTCTCCACATCGTATTACCTGAATTTGCACGAAGAATAATACTGGCTATATTGTCTCAGTACGTGTAACCTATTTTTAAGTTGTCGTCATGTAAAGCATTCATTTTTCATCATCATCCCAAGGAGAGCCGCGCCATGAAAAATCTTCAGCGCCTTACGGAAATCGTCATTATGGGCGCCGTTATGTTGGGAACATCCGGAAAGCTGTGGGCCCAGTCCACCCCATCCAAATCTACCGACGCAGACATTCCGCCCTGGTCCCTCAGCTTAGGCGGCGGATATATTGGTTATGAAGGCGATGAAGCCACCAAGGATGGCGGCTTCGGCTTGTTGCGGATAGGTTATGACTACACGCCCCGCTGGACCTTCCGCGGGGAATTTTCGTATTTCCCCGAGTTGAAGGCGAATACCGTGTATAATGACGAAACGGGGGTTCCGGTGCCCCGCCCGGGATTGCACGGCGATTCGACTTGGGCGGCCGGCCTGGCTGGCGACGCCCTTTTCCATTTCATAGCCACAGACAACCGGCGTTGGGATCCTTACCTGCTTGGCGGCCTGGGCCTGTTGCATTATGAAAAAATACGCGAATGGCGGAGTCCGACTGATGTCACAGTTCGGGTGGGTGTCGGGTTGGCCTACCATTTCACACCCGCGTGGGCCGTGAATGTCGATTTGATGGGACAGATGACGATTGATAAACAGGAATTCAACTTCATGCCCAGTGCGGGCGTGGCGTGGCGCCCGGCCGGTCGGAAACCGGCACGATCCGCCGCATCTGCCAAAGCTTCCATTCCGCCTTCGCCGCCGGTCGATCTGCAGATGTTTAAACTCGACATGAATCCCGCGGAAGGAAAGTGGCACGAGTATTTCTCGGAACTTGATGCCATCGCCAAGAGCATCCAGGCATACCCTGACTCTGAAATCCTGATCGAAGGACACATTGACCAACAGCCCAATGTCTCCGAACAGGATGCCCGGAAATTGACCGAGAAGCAAGCGAAGGCTATCCGCGATTACTTCGTGCAGAACCACCGCATCGCCAAGCAACGCATCACGGTCGTCGGATACGGCTTCTCCCGCCCAAAGGCGTCGAATGATCGCGTGAACGGCAATCCGGAAAACCAGCGCATGGTGATCCGCATCCGCCCCTCGCGGACTGCCCCTTAGCCCGATGCATAGGAATTTGAATCCGGGTACCTGCGCCCGCTTGCCTGGGCGAAGCGCTCTCGCGGAGCTTGGGTAAGGGCGTGGATTCTTCCGGCCTGCCCACCATAGCCCCCAGGGCGACGGCGGGCGGCCACGGCGTCACCCATGCTTCGCCAGAACGCTTCGCAGGGCAAGCCGGCCGCGGCTACATGAAACATGTTGCCGCCTTTGGCGGCCTGATTCAATCTACAGCCTATCCAGGGCAGTACCGGAAACAAGCGGCATTCTTTCTTTCTTGTAACCGGATTGCTCCGGGCGGCTACTATCATAAACAGATACGATGAACGCAACCGTTGAACCAAGGAGGCGCGCGATGAGTACGACAAGAGGATTGATCTGTGCAATGGCAATCGCTATGCTGACCGCAGGTGTGGCTGGCCCCGCATCTGGTGAAACTAATGCCGCCGCCCAACGCCCGCATAAGGGTAAAGGCTTTGGCGGCCGATTCATGGCAGAGTTCGAACAGTTGAATCTGACGGCCGACCAGAGCCAGCAGATTGCGTCAATCATGAAACTGGACCAGGAATCTATGAAGGCCGCCATGACTAAGGCGCAGGAAACGCGCGAGGCACTGAACCGCCAAACTCAGGCAGGGCCGTTTGATGAGCAATCCGTGCGCGCCGCTTGCAAGAAAGC
>JBDRSI010000159.1:0-2316 GCA_043825055.1 Verrucomicrobiota bacterium | reverse complement strand
CGCCGTCGCATTGGAAGCGCCGGCGGCCAAGCTCCCGCTCCAGATTGACACCGATGAGGACGGTCCGGAAGATACGCGGCTTAAGTACCGGTACCTGGATCTGCGCCGCGATCGGATCCACCGCAACATTCTTCAGCGTGCCCGCGTAATCGCCTTTATCCGCCAACGCATGCAGGCGCTGGGCTTCCAGGAGTTCCAAACGCCGATCCTGACCAGCAGTTCGCCCGAGGGCGCACGGGACTACCTGGTACCCAGCCGGGTGCATCCCGGCAAGTTCTATGCCCTACCCCAGGCCCCCCAGCAATTCAAACAGTTGCTGATGGTCGCCGGGTTCGACCGTTACTTTCAGATTGCCCCCTGTTTCCGGGACGAGGACGCGCGCGCCGACCGGTCACCCGGCGAATTTTACCAGCTGGATATCGAAATGTCGTTCGTGACCCAGGATGACGTCTTTGCCGTCGTGGAAGATGTGCTGTCTAATGTCTTCCAGACGTTTTCCAAAAAACCGTTTAACGCGCCGCCGTTTGCGCGTATCCCTTATGCGGAAGCCATGCTGAAATACGGGACCGACAAGCCCGACCTGCGCATCCCGATTGAAATGCGGGATCTGACCGGCCTTTTCAAGGAATCCGGCTTTAACGCGTTCCGGTCGGTCGTCGAACAAGGCGGGATTGTGCGGGCCCTGCCCGTCAAGGCCATCGCCTCCCAGCCGCGGAGTTTTTTTGACAAGCTGACGGACTATGCCAAGACCCTGGGCGCCAAAGGGTTGGCTTACCTGGTCTGGACCGATGCCGCCGTCAAGGGACCCATCGCCAAATTCCTGACGCCCGAGCAGTTGGGGGTTATTGCAAAAGAGTGCGGGGTTAAAACCGGCGACGTGGTGTTTTTCGTATGCGATCGGCCGCGCGACGTCAACCGCATCACGGCCGACCTGCGCGTGAAACTGGGGCAGGACTTGAAATTGATTGACGACCAGATTTTCCGGTTCTGCTGGGTCACCGATTTCCCCATGTTTGAACGGGACGAGGAAACCGGGCGCATCATTTTTTCGCACAATCCCTTTTCGATGCCGCAAGGCGGCCTGCAAGCCCTGCAAGAACAAGACCCTCTCAAGATCCTTGCCTATCAATATGACATTGTCTGCAACGGTGTGGAGCTCTCCAGCGGCGCGATCCGGAACCACAATCCCGAAATCATGTATCAGGCCTTCGCGCTGGCCGGGTATGATAAACAGGCTGTGGACGAGCGGTTTGCGGGGATGATCAACGCCTTCCAACTGGGCGCGCCCCCGCACGGCGGCATTGCCCCGGGGATTGATCGCATCGTCATGCTGTTGGCCAACGAACAGAACATCCGTGAAGTCATCGCTTTTCCAATGAATCAGAAGGCCCAGGACCTGATGATGGGCGCGCCGGCCGGCGTGACCGAAAAACAACTCCGCGAATTACACCTGAAGGTTGTGCCTCCCCAGAAACCGCCGGACATAGTCATTCCCGCTTCGAAGGAAACGACTAAAGCGAAGTCATTGCCTTCCCTATCCCCAAAAGCGTCGGACACAATGCCGAAGGCGCAGACGCAGAAATAGGCTTATGCGCCATTCGAGACCCCTTGACCTCCCGGCTAGCCCTGAAAAATTTTCTTATTGTGATACGAGAGAAATTCAGTCTCTGGCACAAATCGGCTTGGTAATGATATCGGTTTTCCGTCGTAACGGAGAATGAAGTCCTCTAAAGCATTGTGTTTAGGCAGTGCCCGGAGTTTGGTCGAAACCTTAACATTAAAATCCGTTGTAATCGTCATAAGTCCACGATCAAATACCCGGTCATGTAGCGCATTCAGGGCCAGACCATTGCGGGGATTCAGGCGCACTCTAGGATTGTTGGACCACGGGGCGATATGGCTGGCATTCAGGAGTTCAGGCACTGCCAGGCCGGTGACACAGCAACGGTATTGATACGCGGCCAGCACGGCAGCGCGAAAGAAATGCTGATTCACACGCAATCTGACAACCCCTTCACGTTCTTTGCCTTCCTTTGGTAAATCTTCATCTCGGATCTCTGCCATCTTTTCAATCGTCTGTCCAGTCATTTGAGCCAAAAGGTGCTCGCTTTCGTAGGTGAGTTTTTCCCAGTTACCATGAAATTCGTTCCACACAGCAATGTCTCCTTTTCCACCGTGGCTTGCGCCCTTGATCCGCCTGTTTTTAAGCGAAGGATCAAGAGAAGCAAAGTTAGCTAATTTCCAAGACACAGCGGAAGGCGTGCGCCCAAGGGCTTTCGCTAACGTAATAATCTGCGGGTTGCGTATATGGATTCG
>JBDRSI010000158.1:0-3656 GCA_043825055.1 Verrucomicrobiota bacterium | reverse complement strand
AAAGGAACGCTAAATTTAAAAGGAAAATCTTTTCTTTTTTCGCGTCCTTTCGCGTGTTTCGCGGGCAATGTTCCTGTTTCTGTTCTTGTTTTTATTGCAGTTCCTGATGAAAACTAATTTCCAATGTCCAATTTCCATGTAGCTCGATTCATGTACCATCAACCATTAACCATTGACCATTCCCCATTCTTCGATTACCCGTACCGGCCCGTGATGTAGTCCTCCGTTCGTTTATCCTTTGGATTCTCGAATATCTGAGAGGTGACCCCAAACTCGATCATTTCTCCGAGCAGCATGTAGGCAGAGTAGTCGGAGATCCGGGCCGCCTGTTGCATGTTGTGGGTCACGATAGCAATCGTGTACCGGCGGCGGAGTTCCAGCATCAGTTCCTCGATCTTGGCCGTGGAAATCGGATCGAGGGCGGAGCAGGGCTCGTCCATCAGGATCACGTCCGGCTCCACCGCCAGGACCCTGGCAACACATAGTCTCTGCTGTTGATCCAGCGGCAATTCCAGGGCCGAATTCTCCAGCTTGTCCTTGACATGCTCCCACAGCCACGCGTCCTGGAGGCTTTGCTCGACAATCTCGTCCAGGCCCGCGCTATTTTTTTGGCCGGCTACGCGCAGGCCGAACGTCACATTGTCCCGGATGGATAATGGAAACGGATTCGGGCGTTGGAAGACCATGCCGACTTTCTTGCGCAGTTCGCAGACGTCGATTCCCGGGCCATAAATGTCCTTACCTTCCAGGAGGACCGCGCCGGTTGTCCGACAGCCCGGGATCAGGTCATTCATGCGGTTCAGCGCTCTCAGGAGCGTTGACTTGCCGCAGCCCGACGGGCCGATCAGTGCCGTAATCTTGCGCTGTTCGATCGCCAGATTCACGTTCTTGAGCGCGTGGAACGCGCCGTAGAACAGGTCCAGGTTTGCAATCTGTATGGCGATATCCATCTTAAGGAATTTCAAATTAACACATATTCTGGATTCCCGCTTTCGCGGGAATGACAGAATAGATGGCTGTTGTTTGTCATTCCCGACCCGATCGGGAATCCAGAACTGTTTGTGGCCGCCTTTGGCGGCCTAATTCGATCTTCAGCCAAACCTTCCGCTGACGTAATCATTGGTTCTCTGATCCTCGGGCACCGTGAATATCCGGCTGGTCGGCCCGACCTCGACCAATTCGCCCTGGAGTAGGAAGGCGGTGGTGTCGGCCACGCGCGCCGCCTGCTTCGTGTTGTTGGTGACCAGGACGATGGTGTATTTGCTTTTCAACGCGATCAGGGCCTCTTCGATCCGGGCGGTGGAGATCGGGTCCAGTCCCGAACAGGGCTCGTCCATCAGGATCACTTCGGGCTCCATGGCGAGCACGCGGGCCAGGCACAGGCGCTGTTGCTGGCCGCCCGATAAGCGCATTGCGGACGTGTGTAGCCGGTCCTTGACTTCGTCCCATAGGAACGCGGCCTGGAGACTGCGTTCGACCAGTTCATTCAGGCGAGTGCGCGCCCGGATACCGGACAACCGTGGTCCGTAGACTATGTTGTCAAACAGGCTCAGGGGCAGCGGCACCGGCAGTGCAAACACCATGCCCACTCGTTTTCGAAGACGGACCACATCGAAGTCCGGCTGGTAGATGTCATCGCCATCCAGCAGGATTTGTCCCTCCACGCGGCAGTTCGGGTTTAAATCGTTCAGGCGGTTCATGGCGCGCAACAGCGCGGTTTTTCCGGAACCGGCCGGCCCGATGATGCCGAGAATCTGATGCGCCCTCACGTCCAGCGTAATGCCGCGCAAGGCCCGGATTGCCCTGTAGAAGACACTGAAGTTCCGATTCGATATTTTAACGGCGTCCGTCATTTGGTCCTTCGCGCAATAAACCGGTTCATCATCCAGTAGGAAAGCGAGTTTACCATGAGAACCGAAATGATCAGCACGGCGGCGGTGCCATAGGCGTTTTCGTTGGAGATGCCTTCCCGCGCCAGGATGTAAAAGTGGACGGCCATGGTCCGGGTAGAATCGAACACCGAATGCGGCAGACGGAGCGAAGCGCCCGCGGTAAAAATCACGGCGGCGGTTTCGCCGATGCAACGGCCGATGCTCAGCATGACGCCGGTCACGATCCCGGGCAGGGCGTTCGGCAGGACAACCTTCAACACCGTTTCCCAGCGTGTGGCGCCGAGGGAACAGCTGACTTCGCGATAGCTGGCCGGCACGGCTTTGATCGCCTCTTCCGATGTCCGGATGATGGTGGGCAGGATCATGATCGCCAGGGTCAGCGCGCCGGACAGAATGCACCAGCCCATCTTCAAGGTGGTGACAAAGAAAATGAAACCGAACAGACCGAAAATGATTGACGGGATCCCGGCCAGGCAATCGGTGCCGAAGCGGATAATGCGGGTAGCCGGGTTCTCCACGGTGTATTCGCTGAGATAGACAGCCGTGCCGACGCCGGCCGGCAGGGCGATTAAAATGGCCGCGAGCGGGAGAATCGCGGTGCCCACCAGCGTGGGGAAAATACCGCCGGCTTTGCCCATCTCCCGGGGATTATCGAACAGGAAGCCCAGGCTGATCACCGGCAGGCCTTTGCTCAGGATAAACACGATGACAAAGATGAGAATGGCCAGCGTCAAGCCGGTGGCTCCGCCCATGAGCGTCACGGCCAGCGCCTGTGTATTGCGGGGTGGAATTCTCATTTCCGGGCGAACCTTTGCTTGAAGGCCGTCATGGCCAGGGCGTTAAGCATCATGATCATGAGAAAGAGGACAACGCCAATGGCAAAAAGGGCCTGGCGATGCGCACCGGTAGCGGACCCCATTTCCATGGCAATCTTGGCCGTGAGCGTGCACACGGAATCGAGCGCTGAGTGGGGAATCTGAACCGTATTGCCGGCCACCATGATCACGGCCATGGTTTCCCCAATGGCGCGTCCCATGCCGAGAATCACGGCGGCCACAATGCCCGACCGCCCGGCCTTAAGGATTACCATGTGCACGCTCTGCCAGCGGGTTGCACCCAGCGCGAGCGCGCCTTCGCGATAGGCATTCGGCACGCTGGCGAGGACATCGGTGGAAATACTGATAATGGTGGGCAGCACCATGATGCCGAGGATAAGGGAAGCGCAGAGCATGGAGAGTCCAGGGCCGCCGAATTGGGAGCGGATCAAGGGCGCCACCACCACCACCCCGATGAAGCCATAAACGACGGAGGGAATTCCCGCGAGCAGTTCGATGGTCGGTTTGATAATCCGCGTGACCGGCTTGGAAACAAATTCGTTCAGGAACACGGCGCATGCAATCCCGAGCGGCGCGCCCACAAGCATGGCCCCTAAGGTCACCAAGAGCGAAGCGACAATCATGGGGTAGATACCAAAATGGCCCGCCTGCGGCCGCCAGTCGGAGGACAACAAAAAATCCTTGAAGCCCACCCGGGCAATGAACGGGACCCCCTCCTTGAAGATGAAAATCGCGATCAGGAGCAAGCTGGCGAGCGCCGTGAAGGCCAGCGCCATGAGCGTCCACTTGACTAATCTGTCACCCATCTGTCTCATGATCGTTTTGGGTCCTAATAAAGCATCGGGCAAGTCGCTGCAAAAAACAGCGAGGATGTCATCCTGAGCGGAGCGAAGGATCTCCTTGCTTGTCAATGAGATAAAGATTTCTC
>JBDRSI010000157.1:0-2458 GCA_043825055.1 Verrucomicrobiota bacterium | reverse complement strand
ACTACGCAACACTCGCTTCCGGCTGGCGGCTACCCTTGGCCGGTTCACCCTTTCAGATGACTGGGTTCATACAGTCAATTTCGTTGTCTTTTGACACCTCCTTTGACTACGGACTTTCCACGGCGCGATAAGGGCTGTCCCCGGATTCCGTGACCCTCATTAGTCTACCGGCAAATATTCATTTTCGCTTCGGACGGGAATGCCTGGTTTTAGCCTTCTTCTGCTTGTGCGGTCGAGGACGCCCGGCCGTTTTTTTCAGTCCGTGTGTTTTCCCGGAATCCCTGTCCGCCGCCTGTTGAAACTGCAGAAAATAATCCGTGAATTTCATGTTATGCGGCAGTTCGCGCGCCTGCCTTTGTTTCTCGAAATCCGCCCTCAACTCCATGACAATCGGCTTCCATATTTTAACGGCAAGCGCAAAAGTCGCCGCGGCTTTTTTGGCGGGAATCGCGCGCATTTTCATCACAACCTGCCTGTAGCTTTCCCTTATTTGCAGGGGCACCCGGTTGTAATGCTCGCTGGGAAGCGTGTCCGGGGAGCCAAGCATCGCGTCTTTTATTTTATTTATATTGCCAGGTTTTTTCATTTATGAGTCTTCCCTTGAAAGTGTGGTTGTTGTTTTAAGCCCATGCATGGCGGAGCAGGAACGCCCTCGTTCTACCGGGGGGGGATCCGCATTCAATATCTGTCATGCTAGTTCGGCGTCATCCTTGACGCGCTGTATTTCCTTTGCAGTCATGATACTCAAGCCTGCGCCGGAGGTCAATTCAATTGGTCCTCGCCGGGTGTATACACGAAACATCAATTATCAAGGGTTGACCCGAATTCACCCTACAGGTCGCAACTATTCAGCGATGTTCAATGCGTGTCCACTGCATGGATCATTAAGACCATGTGCTCCATCGTTTTGAGGATTTCATCCATATATTCGGTAACTGCCTTTGGACTGCCGGGAAGGGTGTAGACGATACTTCGTCCAATAATCGCGGCCACGCTGCGGCTCAGCAGAGCATTCGGGTTGGCCTGCCCAAACTTCAGACGAATCCATTCCATAATACCCGGAATGATCTTGTCGGCCATGGATATCACCACGTCAGGGGCTATATCACGGGGGCCAACACCCGTCCCGCCCGTCGTAAAAACTATATCCACATCTTCTTCCCGGCCACGAGCAAGCGCCTGGCGCAAGAGCGTTGCATCGTCAGGGAGTATTAGCGTTTCAATCTGCACATGCCAGCGTTTTCCGGCGAAAAAATCCATGAGTCCGGCTTTGACCGCCGGTTCGCTCTTGTCCGCATAATCACCCCGGCTGGCCCTGTCGCTGAGCGTTATGACAAGTATTCGAAGCGGCTTGGCCACAAACTCAATGTTATCGCCCGGTTTCACTTCGCCGCCGGCGAGGACCCTGCAGAACACCCCTTCATGCGGCATAATGCATTTTCCAACTTCCCTGTAAATCGCACATGTATCACCATGACATTCTTTGCCTATCTGCGTGACTTCGAGATTGACCTTGCCGACAAGGAATCGGTCCAGAATGCCAACTTGGCGCAGGTCCAGCCCCCGCACCGTTAGATTTTCGCCAAATGCTCCAGGCTCAACGTTTCTTCCCGCCTCAATCGCAAACGCGCCCATCATCTCTTCTGATATCATACTCACCTGACGGTGCCACGCTCCCGCGTGCGCATCGCCCACCACACCGTATTCGTCTATGCGCACCTTGCGAACAGGGTGTTTGACTGTGCCTTTTTCTGCCGAGACATTGACCGAAACAACCTCCATTTTCGTTTCCTCCGTTTTTCCTGATAGCCTACAGCCTTCTCATTTAACCTACAGGCCTGAGCATTCTATATGCCGTCCTTCGTTTTCCGAAGAACCCTGATGGCCTCTATCTTCATGTTACGGTCTACGCCTTTACACATATCATACAAGGTCAGCGCGGCCACCGCCACCGCCGTGAGTGCTTCCATTTCTATCCCGGTCTTGTCCGTACAGACAGCCACGCTTTCGATCTCTATGCCATCCTCAACAATATTAAAGTCAACGCCCACCCGTTCAATCCCGATATTGTGACAAAGCGGCACGAGTTCCCATGTCTTTTTTGCGGCGCCAATCCCCGCAATCCGCGCCACGGCAAGCGCGTCCCCCTTCTTGAGGAGCCCTTCGCGGATGAGCCTGATGGTCTCACCCTGAAGAAAAATCTTTCCTTGCGCCCTTGCGGTTCGCCTGACTTTGGCCTTGCGCGAAACATCTATCATCCGCGCCGCAGAGAAGGAGGCCATCTTCGAGTTCGTCTCTAAGGAGGCGGCCCTAATTCTTACCAGACACCTTCTCTCTGAGAGAGGGCCTATCTTAAAGGAGCTTCTTGCCAGGATAAAGACCAATGTCTATCTCCTTCTCAAGCACTCTTAATGGCCTGATGACCGAGTTATGCTCCATTGAAGTCGTAATCACATGG
>JBDRSI010000156.1:0-3487 GCA_043825055.1 Verrucomicrobiota bacterium | reverse complement strand
CGGTGACGCCGTGGCCGCAGAAGCAATCCACGCCCTCACGGGCGCGGCTACAAACCGGACACCGTGAACCATGCCTAATAATTATTTTTTCAGCAGCTTGGCCAGCTCAGTCAGGTGGACCTTAATATATTCGCTTTCCGGTGAATTCACTCGGACTTCCTTTTGCGCGATGGCATAATAGCCATTCGCTTCCAGGTAAGCCGCCTGGGCTCCTTGGGCATCATTCATGGAACTCAAGATATCCCCAATCCGCTTGGCGTTCAGCCCCAGACACATTTCTTTCGTGTATATCAGGCCGGTAACGGGGTCCACTTCCGGTTCAGACCAAGTCTTCAACGTCTCCATGAAAGCCCGGAAACGTTCAACGGCTTCCGGCTTATTGCCCTTTTGCAGGGCCAAGTGCGCCTTGATTTTATTGACGGCGATTTGTTGTTCAGGGGGTTTCATGTTCGGGAACGGCTCTTCAAGCAGTTGTAATGCCCGCGCGTAGTCTTCCAGAATAATGCAACTATTGAAGACATAAACCCGGAGGATTCCTTTGTCCCGTTTATCGGTCAAGGTCGTGGACAGCTGCTCACCGAATTTTAACAGGGCAGCCAGGTCGGCTGGCTTGCCTTCCTTTACGACCACGTCCCAATATTCATAATAATACAAGGCGAGGATGTTATTGGGGCACCCCATTTGCATCAGCGCCTCTAATCGAACAGGAATATCCGCGGCCGACTTGCGGACTTTGGCGCTTTCCAGCCACGCACTGGCGGCGGCTTGCCACGTACCGGGCTTTTTCTTCTGCTTCTTCAAAATCCAGGCGCACAAGCGATCCAGCAAGTCAAATTGATTGGTCCGGATGGCGCACGCCCGAGCATACTGAAAACATCCGGTCAATTCCCCATCCGGCAGTGCCTGGGCTTCCTTCTGGAAGCGTTTTTCGGCTTTTGCCCACTGCGCGGCGGAAAAAAGCAAATTCACGCGCTGACAGGTTACCAGCAGACGCAATTCGGCCTGACGGCGCGCGGTGTGTTCGATGGCATCCAACACCTTGTTCGCCGACGCCTGGTCACCGGTGCTATCATAGGCGGTAATGACTCCGGTCAACAGGCCACAGGATGTCGGCACATCAAAACTGGTGATACAAACCGGGACCAGATCCATTACGCGACTCACGGGACCCACTGTGCGACTGGCCTCGAACAACCAGGCAAACGCCTGTACGCGCAAATCCGGCGGCAAAGCCTTTGTCTGCAGGCTGGTAGTCCATTCCAGCATGGCCTGCGCATTATTTTGGTTTACATAATACTGATGAAGGTGATTGTAATAGTTCCAATCCAGGTCATTACACTGAGCCATGGCATCCTGGTAGATACGCTCGGCTTCCGACAGGGTGCCTGCCGCCAACATTGTATTTAGCAGAGCATTAAAATCGCCGACAGATTGCTGAAGACTCTTTGCATTATAAACCATCAGCACGCTGATCGCAGAATTCGTATCACCCTGCTGCAACATAGTGGCGGCACGCGTCTTAAGCTCATCCAGACCCATGCTCATGAGATCCGGAGGATACATACCTTCCATTTCCGGCGGCGGCAACGGCTCTGCCGTCGCCTGACCAAACCCATTCACCGCCATCAGCCACAAACCGACAATACATAGTCCGAATCGTTTTTTCATAGGTCCTCCTTGCATTTTGCGGCATAATAGACGCCATTGCTTCATACTGCTTCAGCACCAGCCCACATCACTCAATGATATTTTAACAACTTAATTTTGCACGAAAAATATATAATAAGACCAAGACCATTCCGTTGGCAATAAAAAACTTGAATAAACTCGCTATTTCCGCCACATGGTTTTCAGGCGTTGCTGCAACTGATCCGGATAGTCCTTCAGCGCTTGCGCCTTGCGCGCCACGCCGGATTCGACGGCCGCACGCGCCACGGCCAACGATACTTCCGTGAACAGCCGGCGATCAAACGGCTTGGGAACGATGTAGCCGGGACCGAAGGTCAGCCCGGTATCCTTGTAGATGGCTTTGATTTCCTCCGGCACCGGTTGACGGGCCAGCTCGGCCAGCGCCTGGGCCGCCGCCTTTTTCATTGCCATGTTGATGGTACTGGCACGCATATCCAGCGCGCCACGGAACAGGAACGGAAAGCCCAAGACGTTGTTGATCTGGTTGGGATAATCGGACCGGCCTGTGGCCATGACATACGGTTTCCGACCGAAAACCGCCGCGACCTGATCGGGCCTGATTTCCGGATCAGGATTAGCCATGGCAAAAATGGCCGGGTAAGACGCCATACCTTTAATCCAGGCGGACGGGAGACAGTCGGCCGCCGATACACCAATAAACACGTGCGCCCCGTGGAGTGCCTCCTCCAGCGTGCGACTGGCGGCTTTTACGGCATAGCGACGTTTTATCTCGTTTAAGTCGGTGCGGCCGTCGTGAATGACGCCCTTGGAATCGCACATGATAAGGGAAAGAGCCCCGGCATCTTTGAGCATGTCGGCTATCCGGATGCCGGCGGCGCCGGCACCGTTGATCACAAAGTGCAAATCGGCCAATTGACGATCAGCCAGCCGACCGTAATTAAAAACGCCGGCCAACGTAATTACCGCCGTCCCCCACTGGTCGTCATGAAACACTGGAATATCCAGCAGGGCATCGAGCCGACGCTCGATCTCGAAACAGGCGGGCGCGGCGATGTCTTCCAGGTTAATGCCGCCGTACATACAGGCCAAGCGCGCCACGGTGTCAATGACCCGTTCGGGATCGGTCTTACCGGTCCGCCCGCCGTTCAGGCGACAGAACTCCACCGGGACAGGCCAGGCATCCACATCACCAAACGCCTTAAAGAGCACAGCCTTACCTTCCATGACCGGAATGCTGGCGGTGGCCCCCAAATCGCCCAGGCCCAGGATGGCGGTGCCGTCGCTTACCACGGCAACCAGGTTGCGCTTGGCCGTGCAGTCAAAAACCGACTCCGGCACCCTCGCAATCTCCTGGACCGGGAGGGCAACCCCCGGCGTATAGGCCATGCTGAGCGTCTCCGGCCCATTCAGGAGCTTAGTCAGGAGCGTACCTACCTTGCCGCCCTCATGGTATTTTAGAATTTCCGCTCGACAATTGCTCATAAGATTTCATACCATAGCTCGGCATTTGCTGAAATGCAAAAGATTTGTGGAGAAAATACAGGGCAGGTTCACGGTTCACGGTTTACGGTTCACGGTTCAACGGTTGGAAAAGCATGAAGATCGAGCATTGCGAGCAGTTATCAGCAATCAATAATCATAAATCCAAAATCGGCAATCGGCAATTCCACTGGCCCCCTTCGTCTATCGGTCAGGACGCCAGGTTCTCATCCTGGTAAGGTGGGTTCGACTCCCGCAGGGGGCGCCATAAAGACAAACTGTAGACCGTGGACTGCAGGCCGTAGACTATAATGAAAAGCAAAAAACGCAGGGCAACGACCAACGACCAATAATCAGT
>JBDRSI010000155.1:0-12607 GCA_043825055.1 Verrucomicrobiota bacterium | reverse complement strand
AGCGTCAACGGGAAAGCAGGCATTCGAGTTAATACACTTCAATTTCATTTACACAGAATCTATGGCCCCCCTCGGCTTGCCTTGTAATGGTCAACCTGACCTTGTCGGTTGTCACGGGGGTTATGTCGGCCTTGATCACCGGCGCGGTGTTGTTCTTCTTTTCCGCCACCATTACCCATTTGCCATCCTGGTTCACCTGCAACTCGTAATCAATGATGGTGGGATTGGGCTGGTACGGAAAGGCATTGTCCACGAGTATCTTGCTGACTCTTCGTTTCCCGGAGAACTGCAGTTCAATCCACTGCGGCTTGTCTTTCTTCACGTAATCCCACAGCCGTTCGCCGTCGTCCCTGACACCGTTTATGATATTCGCAAGCTTTCCGCCCCAGGCAATTCTGGTTGAAGATGTTATCTTTGTCCCCGCCGCGGCAAGCGCGAAGTTCCCGCTCTTTAGCTTGTCGCTCAAATCCTTCGTTATCCTTGCTTTCACGGCCTTAATCGTCGGAAGCGACGGCATATGCTTATCGGTCGTGTAGATGTGAACCGCGTAGCCATCAAAGCTGTCGGAGAATGAGTTCTTCCCGGCCTTGATGGTTCTACCTTCGGAAAGGACGCTGACGGACGCCACATCTTCCGAGAGTGTGAACTGCGCGCGAAGATTGCCGGGTTGCGTGTTCAAAGCAATAATGAAGATGTTGCCATCGTATTTTTTCGCAAGTATTTCAATATTCTTATCCGATACTTCCACGTTGGGGGCGGGTGAATCCGAGAATATGACCGGGATGAGGTATTTCATCTCGCGCCCGATCATTTTCACCGCCTCCCAGCACTCCGGGTATGCCTTCACTCCGCTGTGCCCGTAGTAAGTGTAATAAAAAATGCCGCGCGCGCCGTGGACAATTGCGCAGTATGTGGAATTGCGCATTTCTTCAAACGTCGGGGCACGCACATCACTATCGTCGCCAGTGTAGTCAATTGCCTTCAATGTTGCCATTATCATGCCTTTGCCACGCCGCTTCCGAACGACTTCCATCGCCAGATCCATGTCCGTCCTTACGACCCGCAAGTCGCCCGTTTTGCCTTGAATGCAACCGATGTATGCGTCCGGCATGTAAATGTCAGAAACAAAAAACTTCTTTATGCCCATCGTGTGCCCGAGAATGATGGTCGGGTGATAGGCATCACTCTCTTTTATCACCCTGCTGAAGGATGCGAGGAGTTTGGGCGACACGTTGTGCCCCTCCGGTTCGTCATGCAGGTAGTAGGCCAGCAAGCCGGGGGAGTCCTTGGCTATATTTGCCACGCGCTTAAGGATTTCAACCTCCTCCGGCAGGAGATAATCCTTGGAGAGATCCTTGATGGCCCGACCGTTCATGTCAATGGGTCTCAGCATGCCAAGTTTTGCGGTGGCGGCGTAATCTCCCGCAATAAGATCCTTCAGTTTTTTCTCGTTCAAGTCAATGGAACGGTCGTATGTGAAATTTGCCGTGAATCCAAGTTCCTTCAATGTTTCCAGTTCGTTGGTCGGGGCGTGGAAAAAGCCGAGCGGGAAGAATGGCTTGCCGTTTACCAGGAGATAATTTCCCTGCGCAATAGTCACTTCGCACCCCGGCAGGGGTTTGAGTATTTCAATCTCTCTCGTGTCGGCGGTGATGACTTCGCCTTTTTGCCCGAGCAGTTTCGTTTCAACCGAATACCTGCCGTAATCGTATTTGCCGAAGTCAAAGCGGTAATCTTTCTTGCCGACCGCGTCGCGAACATTCTCCAGCACTTTGCCGTCCCTTGAAATGTTGAACTCAAGGGAGAGTCCCGCCGCCCTGGAGTTTACACCCACGTCAAGGACTACCTTGCGTTCCTGTCCGGTGTAGAACTTGGAGTTATAGACAGGCTGGACTTCAAATATGTCAAGGAGGGGTTTGTTGTCTATCTTGTTGTAGTTCCGCGCAAGAATAGAGATATTCCTGGAGACATCTTTTATCTTGATTTGCCAGCTCAGGGAATCAACATCCTCCAGTTTTCCGGGAATCGGTATGCTCACTACCTTTTTCTCGTCCTTACCGATATCCACCGGCTTTGACCAGCGTTCGACTTCGGTTTCTGCTACGGCGGAGACTTCAACCTCAACTTTCCCCGCGTTGCCGGAGTTATTCACAACTGTGACCTCCACGCTCTTTTCCATCCCGCGCTCCTCAACGTATTTTGTTGAAAGGGCGATATCCTCAACGCGGTAGTAGAATTTACTGAAGTCAACATCCAGCGGGGAAGTTTTTACTCCCTTGATTACGTCGTGCCATGCCCAGAAACCATAAACCTGGATTATGGCGCTGAGTTCCCGCTCGGGGACTCTCTCGCGCCCGACATTTAGAACCCAGCTCTCTGGTGTGCCGGCCTCGAGTTCCAAACTGCTGAAAGGGATTATTATCTCGGCGGTCCAGCGGTCGGTTCCTTTTGCGGTCTGCACGTGCCAGGGATTGCTCCACTCCAGGTCGGAAACCGCTGATTCATAGTACTCATTGGCAGTTTCACATTTGGTTCCGATGTTGTTAAGGATGAATTGAAACATTCTCTTGCCCGTGGGCGAAACAAAAATCTCTATGTCGTCGTCTGTAAAGACGGGACCGTCATGCTTTGTTATGGCCGCCACTGTCTTATTCATCATCGGCTCAAGGCAGATGACCCCGAGGTATAAGTTCTCTTCATCGTAGAGGGCATACACCTCGGTTTGCGCCTTGGCCTTTTGCTTCTTGCCAAGGAGGTAGAAGTCGCCATGCGCCTTGGCCTTCTTCCAGGCAGGGTCGCTCAGGTCCCCCTTGAATTCCGGGGGACGGTCAACCTTTGTGAACTGGATAATTCTCTCCGCGTTAGATGCATTGCCGAACAGGAAACAGAAGACTACGAACATAAATGACGGAAGAATTTTTTTCATGTGATGACTCCTTTTTGTCAAGTATTCACTTTTGTCCGTTTACTTCTTCTCCAGGGAAATGTGCGCAAACGATGCCTGACCAATTCCGCGCGGGTGGACTATGACTGACACCCGGTCGGTCTTGGGTTCCAGTTTGATCTCCCCGCTCCAGGTGGTCCAGGCGCAGACAGGCGGAATGGCCGAGGAGATATAGTCGGTGCGCAACGTCTGGTCCTGATAATGCTGGGAAACTTTCACCGCCATGTTCCAGTTGAACCCTTCACTTTCCCGGTGCGTCATGGAAAATACGTAGGTCTTGCCGCCTTCGATATCCTCGATCGTCTGTATGAAGCAGGCCCAGGAAAGAACCGGGGAGGAGTATACGAATTGAGCGCGCCCGTCAATCATAACCCGTTCTATGGTGGTGTTTTTGTCCGTCCCCCAGGTTGTCCAGGCCTTCATCTTGCCGTCCTCATTTTCCTTGAAATCCGGGTTGACGAACAGGTTGCTTTCAACTGCCTTGATCTCAGGCAACGGCTCCTTTTCTTCCGGCCCGACTCGCTCCACGGAGAAACTCTTCACCTTGAATTCGCCATTGCTCAAGAGATTCCCCGCCCCGGCCGGCCGCATGACCGCCCCGGCCAACAACAACAGCGCCATTATCGCGACTCGCGCTTTCATTTTCCTTCCCCTTCCAGTTTTTTCCAGGCGAGGATTTTCTCGATCACCGTCTGTCGAAACGCCTGGAACTGTTCCGGCCGGACGGTCCCGGCAATCTCCAAAATGTCCTTGCCCCGGATGAATTCCGGCGTCTTGCCCAGCAGATCCATGCTCTCCGCCCGCAGCGTTTCCGCGCCGGGGATATTCTTGCCGTGCTCGACGCATGCCTGCAGAGTATTCAGATACCGCAGATCATTGATGGCCGCCCGGAAGGCCTCCCATTCGATGGTGTCGATGACCCCGTCTTTCGCCGGATAAACGTAGCCCGAGTAGCGATTACCCCAGAACTCCGCGAAATCATTGTACGCCTTGGCGGAACCATCCGCCATATAGATCCACGGGGCAAATCCCAGCATCCGGCTGTACCAGCAGAACAGGCCGAAGACAGCCCGGTTGTATGCCGGACTCTCATTGGGATGCGGATAGTAAAGCCCTGCCCGCCACTTCCCCTGGAGGTTTTCCGTCATGATCTGGTCAATGACCCCCACGGCATAGATGGGCAGATCCAGCAGGGGTCCCAGCGCGTCCAGCGTTTCGGTATCCATGATGGCCGTCGTCGTCTTCAAACCGGCCGCCTGCAGCGCGGCAAAGATCTCCTTGCACCGGTAGAAGCGTTTCACCAACAGCGTTGAGCTTCTTTTCTGCGCCCATTGGCTGAAGGAAGGTTCATCCACTCCGTAGATGTAGACGTTCTCGTAATTGTTCCCGGTCAGGAAACTCTTGAGCTGGGCGGAAAAATCGCGCAGCCGTTCCGCCTGCCACTTCTTCATGCCCTTCTGCGCGGCGGCAACGGTGGAAGCCGGCGCATAGATCAGGCGCAACGGCTCAACCCAGTTCGGATTGAGGATCACCGGTTTGTCCAGTCCGAACGCGTGCAGGGTGTCCAGCGCCTTTGCGAGCGCTGAGAAATCGTATGCAAAAGTATCATCCGTCCTGGTCGCTTTGACGAGCGCATGGATGTTGATCAGCAGGCTGTCAATGCCGTGGTCGGCCAGATTCTTGAGCACGGGCGCTGTATAAAAATCGCCGTACATCCCGCAAACTCGACCCGGGCCGGACAACGCGAACGGCAGGATGGTGATTTGAACCGGCAGCGTCTCCGGTTTCTCGTTCAGCGCGCGCACGGTAATCTTGCCCTCATAGAGACCCGGCGCCGCCTTAGGAGGGGATACGGTGATCCAGAATTCCTTGGTTGTGCCGGCCGGGATATCCAGCGGCTGGAGCGCCGCGCTGTCCTGGGGAAGCCCCTCGAATGTGAGCACATTCTCCTGGCGGTCCCGGTCCACCGAAATCAGGGCATCGTTCTTCAGGAGCAGTTCCGGCGCCAGATTCTTCGGTCCCTGCGCGATATCCGTGGCCGAACCCCCTTGGTACCATACCTTCACCGTCCGCACGTCGATCATCGCCGCCGGCAGCACCGCACCCTGCTTGTCCTTCAGGTCGCTGACTTCCATGGTCACCTGATTCAGCGTCTTCCGCGTGTACAGACAGAAGGATGCGGATTCAAACTGGTTGGTACAAAGGGTGACAATAACCGGTTTTCCAATTTCATCCCGGGTTGGGAACGTATCATAGGAGTTGACGGAAAAGACCGGCTTGACGAACAGGAGATACTTCTTGTCTTTGGCTATCTCCAGCGTGGGAGCAAGCGGCTTGTTCGCGGTCCTGATCCAGTCCACAAAAAGCTGTTTATCTTTGCCGACGACGTACAGGGCAAGGCTGGCCGTCTTTTTTCCCGCCAGGCCCGGCACTGCCCGCAGATCGTAGCAGAGCACGCCGCCGGCATCGGTTACCGGGACAATTCCCAGCGGGTTCCCGTTCAGCGCGATACACAAACCCCCGGCATGCGTGTCCTGGGAAACCTGCAGCGACAGAAAGGGATATCGCGCCGTATCGAGCGGGATTTCCGCGGGTCCGATCAAGCCATAGTCTGCACCGTCCGCCGCGAGCGCGCAGGTTCCCGACTGGAGGTCGGCCCGAACATTGGTCTTCTTCCACTGCAGCAGGTCGGCGGGCGACAGCGTCACACCTGTTTCCTCCTGCGCCGGCCAGGCTTGCGCCGGAGCGGTTCCCGCCTGTTTCAGCGCCAGGGAGATCCCGCTGAACAGAGCGATCCCCTTGCCACGGGGGAAGACGACGACGCTGAGTGCATCCACGCCTGGTTCCGGAGTAAACTCCTTACTCCACACCGTCCAGCGCATGGATGCCGGAATCGAAGTGTCCAGGTAATCGGAATGGATTTTCTTGCCCTTGGAATACTGGGTGATGCTTACGACCAGGGTATGATTGAACCCCTGTGCCTCACGATGGGTCAGCGAAAAAACATAGTTGCTTCCGCCCTGCACCCCGTTGACCGTCTGGCTGAAATAATCCCAGTTCACCGCGGCGGATTCCGTGCGCAGCACAGGCCGGTCGAAAACAGTGGGAACAGCGTAACTGCGCGTGTCAACAGGAGTCTTTCCGGACGAAAACGCCGGGGAAATATTCCAGTCGGATGGAAGACCGGTGGCCTCGATGCGGGAGAAAACCCCGTTGCGAAAAAGATTCTCCGGGCCAACGGTAACGACGGCGCTGCCAAGTACGGCCCCGGCAACGATGCCGAGCAGACAACACATTTTCCTCGTTGGATTAATAGAAACGATAAATGGTTCCTTCGTAAATCTTTTCATACGCGCCCATGTCCACCCGCTCATAGCGGATGCGCGCAGCGCCGTCCAGATCAACCCCGTTTGTCATCCAGCTCTGGTTTGTGCCGGTGTTGATGCAGGGCGAACTCGGCGTCAACCGATAGTTGTAACCGGCGGCGTCAACAAAAACCGGATTGTTGGTGATGTTGCCGCTTGTGTTCCAGTTGAGCACGCCGTTCGTGTCACCTATGCAACAGTTCGTCAACTGATTATTTGTCGTGTAAACATCGGGATAAACCGATACGTTCGTTGTAAAGTTGTCATAAATAATTGAATTACGCACGGCATTGCAAGCCGCGATGTAAATTCCTCCACCCTTTTGTTCTGACGTGTTTTTTGTTATAGTGCAGTTTTCCATACTTAAATTGCCAGAGTTAGAAAATAATCCACCCCCTCCGCTATCATTTTGTCCTATAGGCAATGAATTGCTGTAGACAAGGCAGTTTCGCATTGATAAACTCGCACTACTAACAACAATACCACCACCGAATACAGCATAACCCGCACCAGCGGTAACTTTATTTCCCCAAATAACACAATTGTTTAGCCTTGTGCCCCCCGACGAATAATACGCGTAAACACCACCAACGCCATTAAAAGCGGTATTGGAATATATCTGGCAATTATCAATTTTACCTATACAACCCACACCGATGTAAATCCCGGCGCCCCTTCCACGGCCAATATAATTGTCACGAACAATGCAGTTGGTCACAGTCCCGCCGCTTGGAGGTTCAAGGCATATTCCGGCACCTAAGAAAAGTGGACCACCCGAAGGCAAGTATCCATTACGGACCGTGAATCCCTCAATTGTTCCGCCAGAGTTTATATACACGCCACGGTGTTTATTGGCCGCTCCGCCACCGTCAATTATCGTAACCAACGGGCCGTTGACGCCTTTAAGATTATGCTGAAGTTGGTTATGGCGACAATGGTATTCGTTGCGAAAACAGTCACACCGCCGGCCATCACGCCGTTGGTTGTGGTATAAACGCCATTTGATACCAAGACCGTTTGACCCGCTGTCGCCGCATTCACCGCCCATTGAATCTGCGTGGCCGCGATTGTCCAGGCATCGTATGCCCCGGAATTTGTTCCCCCGGGAGTTCCGGGTGGCACAACATAGCGGTCCGCTCTTGCCGCAATGGCGCCGAGCCAGAGGAGGCCGACAAGCGCCAGGTAAACAATCCGGGAATAATAAATTATTTTCATTTTTTTCTTCTTTTCTTCAAGGGCAACCTTGCCCGATTCCAGGTCACAATTCTTCCAAAAATATGCGGTCAATTTAAGCCGTTTTGTGTCTCGCGTCAAGAGGAAAATCGTAGAGGAAAATCGTAAAAAACGTAAGGCCTCAGTCTTGAGGGCTGATTGTCATTCCCGACCTGATCGGGAATCCAGAAAAATCAATGCTGGATTCCCGCTTTCGCGGGAATGACAGCATTGAAGTTCGCAATCTACCCACATGACTGAGGGGTTACTAAAAAACTGGGAGGGGGGGTACTTGATGGTCAACGAGTTACAAACGGCGATTTTTTCGATTTATCACGCTTAAAGGCGTGATTTATTTATCGTAAACAATGGCTGAAAAAACAGGATAACGGGTCAGCTTGGCGCGTCCCTTCAGTCCGGCCAATTCGATCAGGAACGCAATCTCCACGATTGAACCGCCCAGCCGTTCAATTAACCGGGCGCTCGCCGCCGCCGTTCCGCCCGTAGCCAGGAGATCGTCCACGATGAGGATCGTGTCGCCTTTCTTCATGGCATCCACGTGCACACTGATGGTGGCTGAGCCGTATTCCAGGTCATAGGATTCGTCCAGGGTAGTGAACGGCAGTTTGCCTTTCTTACGGATGGGAATGAACCCCACGCCCAGCTTCTGGGCCACGACTGCCCCGAAGATAAACCCGCGCGCGTCAATGGCCGCCACGGCTTTGGGCTTCTGCTGCACATGCCGCTCACAGAGGACAGCGGTTGCCTGCTGGAACAACTTGGCATCCGCCAAAATCGGGGTAATGTCCCGGAATAAAATTCCCTTTTGCGGAAAGTCCGGGATTTCGCGAATGGCCTTTTTGAGCGCGTCACAATTCATGGCCTGTCCTCCTGATGGGTTGTAATTGTTATGTTATTTTACACATCGTCGTCCCAAGGAACAATCAATTTTATCGTCTCGTACGCGGCCAGCAGGCCGAACATGCCCGTGGCATAGGAAAGACTGCCAATCGGTTTCCGCGGCCGCCCTTGCACAAAGGTTTCCGGTTCAGCGGCAATCGGCGGCGTTGTGTTGCGCGGCGGTTCGACGGAATAGACACAGCGCACGCCGCGCGCAATACCGGCAGCTTTAAGCTTTTTGCGGACAAATTTTGCCAGGGGACATACGTCCGTCTCGGCAATATCGCCGACGCGAATTTTTGATGGATCCAGGCGGGTAGCCGCACCCATGCTGGCGACGACCTTCAAGCCGGCGCGCACGGCCGTCGCAATCAGCGTCACTTTGGGGGCAACGCTGTCAATGGCGTCCACGACCACATCGAGCGGTTGCTCCAGCAGGGCCTGCACCGTTGAACCATCCACGAACGCCTGGTGCGCCGCCACCGTGCAGGCCGGATTGATATCAAGCACCCGTGCGCGGGCCACCTCGGCCTTGGGGCGGTTCAGCGTGGATTCCAACGCATAGAGCTGGCGATTGAAGTTGCTGAGGCGCACCACGTCGCAATCCACCAGCCGCAGGTAACCGATGCCCGCGCGTGCCAGGGCTTCCACGGCATACGAGCCCACCGCGCCCAGTCCAAAGACCGCCACGCGGGCGGCCTGCAGTTTTTCCAGCGCCGAGCGCCCGAGCAATTGTTCAATGCGGCAGAATCGGTTCATGTTAGATTATCACCATGATTAACCACGGACCTGCCCGCAGTGCTACAGCGTTGCAGGCGGGTGGGCGCGGATACTCTATAAATTCCATATCGTTCTGTCATCCTGAGCGAAGCGAAGGATCTCCAGCACACTCATAACCATTGAGATTCCTCTCTACGCTCGGAATGACAAGCTGCAGCAAATTGACGCTCCGTTTGACGGCTGTTCTCAACTTTTCATAATCCCGGCTAACAGCCGGCTGGCATTGGCGAACGTCTGTTCCGCCACCCAGTCCGGCGTCCGCCCCAGGATATTAGCCACGCCCGAGGCCACCAGGACCAGATTCGCCGGTTCATTGACCGCACCGGCCGCGCCGGCCACAGCCGGTGTGCCGGCCACAGCCGGTGTGCCGGCCGGCAGCAGGTCGGGGCTATCGGTTTCGATCAGCAGACGCTCTTGCGACACTGCCGCCAAAGCCTGATGGCCACGCTTGTTTCCAGGACGCGTGATAGCGCCGCTGAAAGAAATATACAAGCCCATTTCTTCCAGCGGCTTCACCAGTTCCGCGGACCCCGAATAGGAATGAATCAGTCCGCCCCACCCAATCCCGCCCTCTGCACGTAAAATCTCCAGCAATCGTTTCCAGGCTTTCCGGCAATGCAGGCTGACCGGCCGTTTCAGCCGGCGGGCCAGGCGCAACTGGGCAACAAACACGGCTTCCTGCTCCGCGTCGGCACGGGGGGTCACGGTATGATCAAGGCCGATCTCGCCGACGCCCGAGGGTTGACCCGCCAAAAACCGCTCCAATGTCTCCAGCCTGCCCGCAGTGCTACGCTCAGCGTTGCAGGCGGGCCAGCCAGCCGTCCGCCCTTCCATATACCAGGGATGAATACCGAAGGAAGGCACTATTTCCGGATGGGCCTGCGCAAGGGTAAGGACGGCATCCCAGTTACGCTCATGACAACCACAGCACAGCATGTGCCGGACGCCCGAGCGCTCCGCCCGACTCAACACCTCGGGCAAGCGACCAGCCAGGCGTTCATCCTGCAAGTGGCAATGGGCGTCAAATAATTGCATAGAGCCTCGACACCGAACGCCAGCGGTGAGCTTCGACGCACTTCATGGCGTGGTGCTCCATGCGGTCGGTCAGTTGTAAATCAGAGGAAACGCTTCGGGCTGGGTTAGAGAGTCGAGGCAGAGATCAACGTCGAGAGCTGGCCAGTGAAGATGATCGCCGTGGAGCAACTGCACGTCCAGAATCTGGTCAAGCGTTGCGTTCCGAAACCACGGAAAGTCTGCATAGGGCAGGAAATATTCCCGGTCTTCGACCAGGAGCCAGAAGCCGAAACGATCGATATTAGTTACTTCAACCTGCAAAGTGCTTGTGCCAAGCGTCGAGGATGTCATTTTTCTTTTCCTCCACCACCTTCTTTAATTCCGCCACCTGGGTCTGCGATAAACCATAGTTTCTGACAAGTTCGACTGTTGGTTCCAACCAGAACTTGGCTTCTCCGTCTGGGCAAAAGGCATGGACATGAAGCCGTCGCTCTTCGCGAGAGAAGAAAAAGAAGCGATAGCCCTTCCATTTAAATATCGTTGGACTCATGCCGCGATACTACCTGCTGCCGTTCAGTCATGCAATCGTATTTTCGACTTCGCTTGGCCGAACGGGGACTGTTGAGCGCAACTGGTCAAGAACGGAATCCGAGGCCAACATTTGTTTCATATTTTGAACGGATTACCCAATCTCCAGTTTCACGAGTTCGGCCAGGGATTCGGCCAGGCGCTGGGTCAGGGTCAGGTCCATGCTTTCCACCATGACCCGGCAGATGGCCTGCGTGCCGGAGTACCGCACCAGCACGCGTCCGGAATTGCCCAATTCCACCTCGGCCTTCCGGATGGCCACTTGCAGGGGCAGGATGGAATCAAGCGGCGGCTTACGGACCACCGTCACATTGATCAGGCACTGAGGCGCAATCTTCATGATCGTCGCCAGTTCGGAGAGCGGTTTGCCGGAATCCTGCAAAATGGCCAAAAGCTGAAGCGCCGAGATGATGCCGTCCCCCGTGGTGTGATGATTGAGAAAAATGATGTGCCCGGACTGCTCACCCCCCAGGACCGCACCCCGCTCCCGCATCATTTTAAGCACATACCGGTCGCCGACATCGGCCGCCGCCGTCTGGATATCCAGGCGGCGCATGGCCTCGTAAAACCCGAAGTTGCTCATGGGAGTGCTGATGACAAGGTTGTTGCGCAGGAGCCCGCAATCTTTCATGGACTTGGCGCAGATTGTCAGGATGTGGTCGCCGGTCAGCCCGCACCCCTTTTCGTCAATGGCGATCAGCCGGTCACCGTCGCCGTCGAAAGCCAAGCCAGCTTGGGCGCCGGTCTTCACAACCTCTGCCATGAGCGCTTCGGGATACATGGCGCCGCAATGGTCGTTGATGTTCATGCCGTCGGGGTGATCGTTAATCGTAATCACCTCCGCGCCCAGCTCGGAAAAAATAATGGGGGCCACTTTATACGTGGCGCCGTTGGCGCAATCGAGCACGAGTTTCATCCCGCCCAGGGTCAGGCGATCCGGAAACGTATTTTTGCAGAACACGATGTAGCGCCCAATGGCATCATCAATGCGATGGGCCTTGCCGATTTCACCCGCGGTGGGACGGATATCCTTGATGCGCTCGGTGGTGACCAGGCTTTCGATCTCATCCTCGACCGTGTCGGGCACCTTGAACCCATCGCGCGAAAATATTTTAATGCCATTGTCCTGGTAAGGATTATGGGAAGCCGATATGACCACGCCGGCATCGGCGCGCATGTTGTGCGTTATGAAAGCAATGCCGGGGGTCGGCATGGGGCCCACCAGGAGCACGTCCACACCCATCGAGCAGATGCCGGCCGTCAAGGCGTTCTCGATCATATAGCCACTGACGCGCGTGTCCTTGCCGATGACGACACGATGGCGGTTCTTGTGCCGCTTGCAGACATGCGCCGTGGCGCGCCCAATGAGCAGAGCCGTTTCCGCGGTCATGGGTTCCATATTGGCCACCCCGCGCACGCCGTCGGTTCCAAACAATCGTCCCATGGAGGTATTCCTTTCTAACGCGGCCTAACACCCGCAACCCAAATTTTACTTGATCGTCAGCACTTATCTAATGGTCAAAGTGAGGCGCACCCCGGATGGATCGTAACGCCCGCGGCAATCCGTTCCGGAACCACATCCCTGCCGATAAACACCGTTTCCGGTAGGGGCATGTTAACGCCGCGCGCTATCAGCCTGCCCGCAATGCTACGCCCGTCAGCCGACGGATTGCAGGCGGGCATGCCCACGGGGGTCTGTAATTTCTTAGACATCTGCCCAAGCCTCCCTTATTTGTAAAGCCTAAAGCGTTGAGCGGTGAGCGGCAAGACGAAAAATGGATAATTTTTATATTTACTGGTTGAC
>JBDRSI010000154.1:0-3619 GCA_043825055.1 Verrucomicrobiota bacterium | reverse complement strand
AATCTTCCTCGGCGAAACTGATGCCATTTCACACCTCTTCATCTATTACCCGCCCATCCCGCATTCCGGAAAGAAATAAAAGTCATTTTATCTGGAGAGGGCGTGCAATCATGGTTGCGCGATTGACTTTACGCCGCCGATCATATAGTTGAATAAAGAAGCCCATGAAAACAGCAGATGAATTGAAAGCGCACGCCATCGGGTTGAAGGATTTCGTGGACTATGCCGCCGGTTCCGTGGTCAGCAAAACGCTGATTGACAAGCAGGTCGGGACGCTGACGCTTTTTGCCTTCGATGCCGGCCAGGGGCTCAGCGAGCATACGGCCCCCTATGATGCCGTGGTCCAGATACTGGATGGCGAAGCGGAGCTTGTCATTGCCGGCCAGCCGGTCAAAGCCAGGGCCGGCGAATTGGTGATTATGCCCTCCGGCGTGCCGCATGCGGTGCGGGCTGTGCAACGGTTTAAGATGCTGTTGACCATGATCCGGGAGAAATAAGCGCGGGTAGGTTTATGGCGCGTGGCGCGCCATTCCCGGCCGGTTTGCCCGGCAGTAGCTGGCGGATGGTAAATCACGGCTTGTAAAAAAATGCCGGTTGTATAAGTTCAGACCTCTTGATCTCGCCGGAAATTTACCGAAAACATCAACCATTGCCACGCGGGACCAGGAAGTCTGAAGTTGATATTAAAGGGATGTAAAAACCAAAGTTCAAGGAAATTACCAATGATGACTTCAAGGGAATGTGTTCAACGCGCGATAAAATTCAAAAAACCGGACAGGATTCCTCTCGGAACCATGCCACCCGGCTATCCCACCGATCTCTGTGGTGTGGGAGTGTTGCCGGATCCGAACTGGCAGCCAAAAGTTAAAACCGACCTGCAAAACGAAGATGAATTCGGCTGTATCTGGACCAAACTGCCTGGCGATAAAACCATGGGGCAGGTCACTTTTCACCCTCTGGCCGATTTCTCAAAACTGGATGACTATAAGTTTCCGGATTACAAAAACCCGGTCCGCTATGACGGCGCGCGCGATGCCGTGAAAAAAAACACCGGAAACAAGTTCGTTCTGGCCGGTATACCTCTCAGCCTGATTCACCGGCTTGAATACCTGCGCGGTCATGAGGCCGCCTGGACGGATCCGTACGAACACCCCGAAGAATTGCGCCGACTTCTGCATCGTCTCTCGGATATTGCCATTGACGCCATTGACCGGTTCGCCGATATGGGCGCCCATGGGATTATGTCCTGTGATGACTGGGGACTGCAGGATCGTCCCATGATTTCGCCCGCCATGTTCGCCGAATTCTGGAAGAGCGCGTATCAGCGTGTTTATCGGCACGCGCACCGGCGGGGAATGCTGACCCTGCTTCACAGTTGCGGCAACATCGCCGATCTTCTCGATTATTTCATTGAAGCCGAACTGGATGTGATTCAGATGGATCAGCAGGAAAACATGGGGCTGGACAATCTCGCCGCACGCTTCGGCGGCCGGCTCTGCTTCTGGTGTCCGGTTGATATCCAGCAGACCATGATCAGAGGAACCGCGGCGGACGTGCGCGCCTATGCACGCCGTCTGATTGACACTTTTGGGAAATTCAACGGCGGATTCATGGCCCAGTGGTATTCCTCGCCCCGGGCCGTCCAGCATACGGAAAAAAAAATCAAGGCCATGTGCGATGAATTCGTGAAATATGGCGGCAAATTTTACTCGAAACAGTAAGGGCAACGCAACCTAAATCCGCGCGTAACAACGCGCGGCTGATAGCCTTTCTCGATCTGCGCGCTTACGCGCGGAGCGGGGTATGGTCAAATACCATTGACAAGGACTGCACGGGATGTATAACATCAAGTGCGACGATGGGGATTGGGTAAAGTGTCTTATGAGTTAGCCGGTTCGCCGGTGAAAGGAGGAGTTATGGCGGAGACCAAGATCGGTCACATCACGCATTATTTCGGGCATGTCGGCGTTGGAGCGATTCAACTGACGGATGGGGATTTGGCCGTGGGTGACACCATTCATGTCAAAGGCCACACGAGCGATTTTACCCAGGTCGTTGAATCCATGCAGATCGAGCATGTCAACGTGCCGAAAGCCACGCGCGGACAGAACGCGGGCACCAAGCTGAATGAACATGTCCGCGTCCACGACACGGTCTTCAAGATCGTGCCGGATTGAGCGGGGGAGGTTGCCGGGAACCTGAACGGCTTGGGCGGCTATGCCGCTGGCCGTTTGGTTGCCAATCTTCTGCAGGCCATGGTTGGCGCCGACCAGTTTCGGAAGCGCTGATGCGCGCGACCGGCACCGAGCGCTGGAACGCATGTTACTTGCGAGCCTCTTTACCCACCGGGATCAGATAAAGCGGCGTCTCCGTTTTCGTGAGATTGAGGATTTTGGCCACGGCGGCCTCGTCAAACGCGCCCACCGGTGCCGACCCCAGACCCATAGCCACGGCCTGCAGGTGCAGGTTTTCGGCGGCATGCCCGGCTTCCATGTGGATATACATGAGTCCGCGGCTCCCGTAACGGCGTGTGGTGCGCTCCGGCACAGCGGTGAACACGATCACCGCCGAGGCGCTTTCAATCCAGCGCTGGCCCAGGGCCGCGGCGGCCAGTGCCCGGCGGGTGTCACCGGCCCTGACCGGTTCCAAGGCATGCTTATCCGGCCGATAACGGAAAATGCCGCCCAGGGTGGCAACGTAAGTTTCGAGCGGGAACGTGGCCCCTGCGGAGGGCGCCGCCCGGAAACCGCGGGCACGGTCGGTGATTCCTTGGGCCGCCCATAAAAGCTGGCCCAGTTCGCGCTCCGTCAGGGGTGCGCGGGTAAATTCACGCACCGACCGTCTTCGGGCGATTGCTTCTTCAACGGACATCTGTCCCTTCAGGTTCGGTTCCGGCAATGATTTCAATGATTTTGCTCCCGCTACGATATCCTGTCCGCTTGCGCTGGCCAAAAACCATGCGAACAGACATAGGGTTGCGGCAATCCTGAACTTTTTGCACATGTCGTAACTCCTCCTCCTCCTCCTTCATTATCAGTCTATGTATGAGACGCCATCATGTTACCAAGCCGCCTGTCTGGGTGCAAGGGGAGAACAGGAGCGAATCGCCGACCGCCGCGGCTGGCGGCGATTTTCCATTTCCGTGCGCGGCGGCATCTGGTATTATGCCGGATAACAAAGGGAGACTGCCATGCCGGTTCATAATGTCGAAATTGCGCAGACACTGAACAAACTCGCCGACCTGCTGGAAATCGAGGGCGCCAACGCGTTCCGCGTGCGCGCCTACCGGAACGCCGCGCGGCTGGTGGAAAGCCTGCCGCGGAGCGTGGCCGATATGGTGGCCGCCAACGAGGACCTGTCCGAACTGCCCGGGATTGGCGAGGCCCTGGCCAAGAAACTCAAGGAGATCGTGGTGACCGGTCATCTCATGGCGCTGGAGCAGGAAGAAAAACACGTGCCGGCGGCGCTCAGCGACCTGATGAAGATTCCCGGGCTTGGGCCGCGGCGTGTGCACGAGCTGTTCGAAAAGTTGAAGATCACGGACATGGCAAGTCTGGAGCACGCCGTGCGGGAGGGCAAGCTCCAGACGTTAGTACCTTATCCATCAGAAACCGCTATA
>JBDRSI010000153.1:0-6105 GCA_043825055.1 Verrucomicrobiota bacterium | reverse complement strand
CCGGAGAAGACAAAGACGAAGGACAGCTTGCCCACCGAAGCCCGGAGGGCGAAGGCGGGACGACAGACATTGGCGGTCACCTATCAGAAATCCGGAGTCAGTGCTCCGAATCCAGACAGTCATCCGTCGTCCGTCGTCTGTCGTCTGTCGTCCGCTGTCCGCTGTCCGATGTCCAGTTTCGGCATGTCCTTCCACAAGACGTCGAGAGCGTAGTATTGGCGCGCGGCAGGATTGAACAGGTGTAATATCACGTCAATATAATCGGCCACGATCCACCCGCTGTCCGGCATCCCGGATTTGCGGTAGCAGGCCAGGTCGTAGGCCTTCATACGCAGGCGGGTTTCGTTGAAGAGGGCCTTGAGGTGCGGCGGATTCAAGCCGGTGGCCAGCACGTGAAAATCCGTGATGTTCGAATGGGTTCGCACGTCATAGATCGTGATGTCACTGCCTTTTTTAGCGGTCAGGCCGTCGGCGATGATCTTTACCAGTTCCGTTGATTCGAGCATGGAACGATTCATAAAATTACCCTAGGGAATAGAGCCTGTGTTCCGCTATATACATGTCCACGGCATCCGGCACCAGGTAGCGGATGCTCATGCCTTCCGCAACGCGATGACGAATATCCGAGGCTGATATATCCACCTGGTGGCCGATGGCCACATTGGCCAGCAAAGCCTGGGCCAAGTCCGGTTCCAGGTTCAAGCTCGTTTCCGTCATGGCCTTAAGGTCGAATCCTGGTCGGGCCATGGTCACAAACCGGCAGAGCCGGAGCAGTTCCCGCGTGTCCTTCCAGAGATGGAGTTCCGGCAGGGTGTCGGAGCCAATGATAAAGACCAGCTCGTCCTCCGGGTAGCGCTTGGCCAGGGCGCGAACGGTGTCGATGGAGTAGGTGGTGCCGCCGCGCCTGATTTCCAAGTCGCACACCTCGAACGGGAGCGAACCGGTCAGGGCGGCCTCCAGCATGGCCGCACGGTGCTCGACGGACACCAGCGAAGCCGTGGGTTTATGGGGGGGATGATCGCAGGGGACAAACAACACGGCGGCAAGATCGAATGCTTCCAGGGCGTCCTGCGCCAGGATCAAATGGCCGAGATGGACCGGATTGAAAGTTCCGCCTAAGATACCGATACGTGTCTTCAGAAATACACTCTCCTTGAATTTGAATCAAAGGATAGCAAACCCGCTGGCCCGTTGCAACTGGGAAAGCTTCAGCCGCCTGATTTATGGATATCCATCCAAAGGCGCCTTCGCTTTTTTTCCCTTCTGATCGGCATACCAGCTGGTTTGCCGGGCAATCCCCATGAGGATGCGGACATCATCTTCGCTCAGGGCGCCGCGCGCAAAAACGCGGCGTATTCCCAGCATCATGTGCCGGGCCTTGGCGGGTTCCATAAAACCGATTTCCAGGAGGACCTGTTCCCACATGGCGAACATGCGCTCCTTCATGCCGCTTTCGGCTAGCGGCGATTTTTCCGGCAGGGGCTCGAACGCACCGTTGGCCGCGTAAAGCTCATATATGCAAATCATGACTGCCTGGGCCAGGTTGAGTGAGGGATATGCCGGCGTGGAGGGGATACGGATCAAGTGGTGGCATTGGGCCAGTTCCTCGTTGCTGAGGCCATCATCCTCCGGTCCGAAGAGCAAGGCGACCCGACCAGCGTGCGCGGCGGCCAAAATAGACGGCGCCCAATCCCGGGGCGAGCGCGTGTGTTGGCGGTAAAGTCCCGTCCGTGCCGTGGCGCCGAACACAAGGGCACAGTCAGCGAGCGCTTCCGCCAGGGTGGCGACCCGCCGGCAGGATTCCAGGATATCGGTGGCCCAGCAGGCCATCTTGCGGGCTTCCAGCGGATCGAAAGATCCGGCGCCGGCTATCACCAGATCGGAGAGCCCCATATTGGCCATGGCCCGGCAGACGGAGCCTATGTTGCCGCCGTAGATCGGACGGCAGAGCACGATGCGGATGTGGGCCAGGGTATTCACTTGCGCTTGACTGTCGGGTTTCAAGGGAAGATAGTATAGGTCATGGGCATCAATAACCAAGAAAAAACCAAATCGACGCAATGGTTTATTGTCAAGGCTGTGGCGGTGCCGATTATCCTGGGTACGGTCCTGCTGATGGTTCCGCTGGCCAGCTGGTCGGGCCAGTGGACAGACCCCCTGACGGCGCTGTTCATGGCCACCAGCGCCATGTGTGTCACCGGGCACACGGTCGTTGATCCAGCCAGTTATTTTTCCTTGTTGGGCCAGTTCGTCTTGCTGGGCCTGATTCAGTTGGGGGGGTTGGGGTTTATGACGTTGGCGACGGCTTGCCTGGTCCTGCTGGGTCGGCGCCTGAGTATTCAAAGTGAATTGACCTTGACTGCCTCGCTGGGCGGGGAGGAGGCCAACCAGTTCAGGCGGTTGCTTTACCGGACGATTGTGTTCGCCTTTGTCGTGGAAGGTATGGGTGCACTGGTGCTCATGATCCGGCTGATCCTGGGGCATGGCGTCACGGCGGGGCGCGCCTTTTACCAAGGGATATTTCATGCCGTCAGCGCCTTTTGCAATGCCGGTTTTTCGCTGTATCCCGACAGCCTCATAACGGTCCGCGACGACAAGCTTTTCATCTTGACCATGGGTGCGCTGATTATCATGGGTGGTCTGGGCTTTCTGGTCATCAACGAGTTTTCGGTCTTTAAATTCTGGCGGCATAACCGACTAACCCGCGGACGCCTGTCGCTGCACGCGAAGATCGTAGTCTTGGCTACCGTGGCCCTGATTATGGCCGGCTGGCTGGTCTTTGCCCTGCTGGAATGGGATAAGACCCTGGCGCCCCTGCGCGTAGCCGACAAACTGAATTGCGCGCTGTTCCAGTCCATTACGCCCCGCACGGCGGGGTTCAAAGTTGTGGACATGGCGCAGACCCACACGGCCACGCGCTTTGTCACCATGCTGTTGATGTTTATCGGCGGATCCCCAGGGTCCGCCGCCGGCGGCATCAAGACCACAACGGCCATGGTGCTCCTGTTCACGATGCTGGCTATAATCCGCGGGAAACGGGAAACGATCTTCAAGAGCCGGACGATTTCGGTCCGCGTGGTAGAAGAGGCCCTGTCCGTGTTTCTGCTGGGGATCGTCGTGGTCGGCGGACTCTACGGCCTGTTGCTGGTTAGCGAGGAAAGCGCCTTGGCGGTGGCACAGTTCACCTCGGAAGCCTTATTGTTTGAAACTATTTCCGCTTTTGGTACAGTGGGGTTGTCAACCGGTATTATGCCGGGGTTGACAGTGGTAGGCAAACTGCTCATTATTATGGGCATGTTTATCGGCCGGGTCGGGCCGCTCACCATGGTGCTGGTTGTGGGCTTGAAGGACACCCGGCAACTGGTCCGGTTTCCGGAAGAGGATGTGAACATCGGGTAAGGGCCGAGGACGGACACCGGATGACGGACGACAGACGCCGGACCGGAGTGACGAGATGTAGAATAGAGGAAAGAGGGGCAATATGAGAAGAATAGGAATTATCGGCAGTGGGCAGTTTGGTTCCAGTTTGGCTCAGGCGCTGGCGGAACGCGGCGTGGAAGTGCTTTTGCTGGACCGCAACCGCGACGTGGTGGATCACATGGCCGGTATTGTGGCCAAGGCCATGGAGGGGGATGCCACCGAGGAAGGCGCCCTGGAAGCGGCCGGATTCCGCGATTGCGACATAGCTGTCGTAACGGCCAGCTCCGATATGGAATGCAGTATTCTGGCCACCCTGGCGCTCAAGGAAATGAAGATTCCCTTCGTTATTGCCAAGGCGGCCAGCGATATGCACGGCAAGGTGCTGAGTCGCGTGGGCGCGGACCGCATCGTATATCCGGACAAGGATATGGCCGCGCGCCTGGCGCGCACACTCGTGGCCCCCTCGGTGCTGGACTATGTTGAAGTCGCGGAAGGCGTCAGCATCCTGGAAATCCAGGCGCCCCTGCAGGTGGTCAGCAAGACTTTGGCTGAATCGAAAATCCGCAAGACCTACGGTGTTACCGTGCTGGTCTTGCGGCGTGCCAAGCAAGCGGATGATTCCCAGGAAACCATTGTCAGTCCCAATGCCGATGATGTCATTGAGCTGGGCGACACCATGGTGATTTTCGGAACTGATGAAAAACTGCGCAAGCTTGAAAAAGAACTGAGTGAGGGCTCGATTTAGACCACTTCAGCGAGGCGAACCATGCTGTCATTCCGGATAAAACACAGCGGGTGGGTCGCCCGCCTTGCAGGCGGGATGATTCTGATGCTGGGTCTGTGCGCTTGCGATGGTGACAATTGGAATCACACGCCGCCGGCGGGGATGGGGAGCATCATCGTGGACAATCGCACGACAGACGGCGTGAATGTGTACCTGGATGGATATTATACCAACCGGGTGTCGGATTTTGACTATGAAGCATTCGATCTGGCGCCTGCCATCCACCGCGTGGTGCTGGACGAAGCCCACGGCAGTCGTGCCTGGTGGGGCGATGTGGACGTGCTCGAAGGCAAGCTTACCGTGCTCGAAGTCAACACCGGCTTTTACAGTTCGGACTACGACGTGCGGATCTACTTCGACTGAACCAAGCTGTGTGGCAAATCGTCATAAATCAGAATCGGCCCTCCGGCGCTTGCCCTGCGTAGCTCCCCGAGCGAAGCAGGGTCCGTCCTCCCGCCTTCGCCCCGGGGGCTATGGTGGGCAGGCTGTTGTCCGGTTGCTTACTTGATGGTGTTCCGCGTGGTCTTAACGAGGGCGCTCCATAATTCTTCCGGTGTCCGGGCTTCGAGCAGTTTCGCGCGCTCATTCTTTTTGGAAAAAGTCTGGACGATGCCGGAAAGCAGGCGCAAATAAAAGACGCTGGCCGCCGTCGGGATGACGATGAAAAACACGATGTGCGTCAAGGTGCGTTCGGCCGGGTTGGCACGAATGCCCTTGTGGCTGATGCCCAGGGCCAGAGTCAGTCCGCCGCCTTCGACGCCCCGGACGTGCGGGAACGCCAGGCCGTGATCCACGGCCGTGTTAATAATCGCCTCGCGCTTGATGGCTTCCTTGATCAGCTTCTCACTGTCGTCCACGAATCCTTCTTCCGCCATCTTGCGGGCCATTTCGGCGATCGCCTTGTCACGCTCGGTGGCCTTTAGATTAGGAATCATCAGTGTGGGCGAAGAGAACCGTGCGATGCCCGGCCGTCGGGGTTCGAAGCGCCCGCCCATTTTTTTGCTCAGGCGGCGGGGCCGGACTTCGGGGTAGTAAAGGATGCGTGCACAGTTGGTGCACTGGTGAAGTTTTTCGGCGGCGCGCACGGCATAAACCAGGCTGACCGGCAGGGTCAAGCCACAACCGGAACAGACATTGTTCGAGATCGGCACAATCGCCAGGAGGTCCTTTTTTTGAATCTTCTGGAACAGGAGGCGGACATCCGCCGGCATTTCGTACAGCAGGGATTGAATGGATTCATCCAGCTGGGACAGGTGCTTGTCGGACATGGCCGCATCCTGTTCGGAGCGGACCAGGATCAGTTCCTGGAGCTGAACGAGACTATTTAAGAGGTGATGGACGTTGTGGGCATTGTTTCCGTTTGTCGGCGCGGCTTTGGGCGTTATCGTCACGATCGTTCTCCTGATATTACGGGCATTTATGACCTTGTGATGGTGGCGACGCGGGGAGTCGAACCCCGGACCTAAGGCTTATGAGTCCTCCGCTCTACCAGCTGAGCTACATCGCCATACAGAATGCAGGCATCATAGGGCGTGTGCCCCGGGTTGTCAAGAGGGCGCGGCGTATTTTGTTAAAAGGGCAACACCGTATATATATAATACCCAATCAAGCACACGCAGAAAAGACTATTGCATGCCGGGGTGAGCAATTCTCATGATGGCCAGACACATGGAAACAAATTCCGACCTGTCATCCTGAGCGTAGCGAAGGATCTCGTTGATCAGTAGTAGCTTCTGATGAAGCCGAGATTCCTCGCGAAGCCTGTCCTGAGCGAAGTCGAAGGGCTTGGAATGACACGTTTAGAAGGCGAGATTACGTCATAATGAGAATTGCATCCAATTAACCGTTGCCATTATAATTAGGGTGAAACAATATAGTGGACTTTCGCACTTTCTACGGTC
>JBDRSI010000152.1:0-17830 GCA_043825055.1 Verrucomicrobiota bacterium | reverse complement strand
GGCGTCACCAACAGCGCTGCCCTGGATTGGGTGTTAATTTCACCCAGTATAACGCGTTATAATTCGTCGCATGACAGCGGCTCCGAGACCGATGGCGATAATTTGCTCGACATAACCGAATACCAGGGCGGCACCGATCCCACCCACGCCGATACGGATGCCGACAGCATGGACGATTACTGGGAAATCAACAGTATCACGCCCTCGGCGGTCAGCAATGCGCTGGATAATGCCAACAGCTCGCTGAACCCGGATGGCGATTATTATGCCAATGCCATGGTCACAAATCTGTTTGTGCTTACCAACGGAATGGTAGGGACGGCGTTCGGGACCAATGTCTGTTGGTTCGGCGGCTCGGCCACCAATCCCAGCACTGCCTGGAATGAAGTTTACACCAATACCGGCGCCGATGTTTTTGATCTTTACCGCGACACGATATTGAAGGCTTCGGTCACGCTGGCCAATCGGACGGCCGGCACCCGGTATGCTTTCACCAATTATTTCGGCATAAGCGCGGGGTTGACCTATAGAAACGGTTATCCGGTCTGGGTGGATGCGGATAACAGCGGCACTTATACGACCAACGATTATGCCATCGTAAATCCGACGATCAAGCACGAGGCGATTTACCGCATGGCGCCGGCAGTACCGGGGCCCGGCATCTGCAGTTTTGATCCGCGCACCGCCTGGACCAATATTACTTCAGTTACAAATGGCATTCCTCAGTACGCCCCCAACACGGAGCCCTATAATAATTATCAGGAATACCTGGGCGGTGACTATATCGGGCGCCTTTCATGGGATGCCGGCGGACAAATGACCGCCCAAAACGATCCTGATGTTCCCACACACCGCAACAGCTATACCCTCCCGAACAACCAGGATACTGATGCCGACCTGATGCCTGACGGCTGGGAATTATATGTCGGCTTGAATCCCAACAACGTTACCGATGCCGCGGGTGATTCCGATTACGACAAGCTCAACAATTTAGGCGAATGGGCGAATGCAACCCATCCGCTCGGCACTTGCATCTCTACCTGGCCCAATAAACCCTGGCCCACCGATCCCGGCGTCATCACCGCGCCGTCGCCGAACGATCCGCACCCGATGGACACCGACTGGGATGGATTGCGGGACGGCCCCGTTACGGTAATAGCATACAGTGAAGATTATTCTCAATCTGAATTCGGCGAACAAAGTTTTCTCAGCAATCCAACGCATGCGGATACTGATCTGGACGGGCTTCCGGATTGGTGGGAAGTGTATGCCGGGACTTCCATAACAAATTCTGACGCAAACATGGATACCGATTTCGACGGTCTCATGAATTGGCAGGAGTACTGGACCGGCACGGTGCCTGAATGGATGAACTGCGATCCGGCATGGGGTATGTACTTTTTAGCCCGGCGCTACATGGATTGGAACCCGTCGCCGCTATCTCCAACTCAAGATATGTATACAGCAGAATTCCCCATATTCATACCGGAAAGACGTTGGTTTATTCCGCCGAATTTTAAGACATGCCCCGCGTTTCTTTACGCAAACAATGCGCTGGCCTCCATAGGCATAACCGATCGCGCCGCGCAGCTCGCATGGTTGCGCAGCACGAATGGATTTCCGGCCGCCCGCAGCCAGAATTATCCGTGGGGAATTACGACCCTGGCTGGCACCAACTTTCAGACGTGCCAGCAAGAAGGGCATTTTTATGCGTACGATTCGGATGGAGATGGGATGGATGATTTCTGGGAGGTATTTCACTGCCTTAATCCTATACGCGGATTGCAGGACTTGAATTTCAAATGGTGGCGGTGGGCTGATAGTGCTCCTGGGTTGAGAGTCGGTTCGACTGACGCGGATCCAACCACGTCCGGCAACCAAGTGGGGACTTCGGGCAATCCTTTTCAAAACGTCATGGATCTTGTTTCTTACTATGCCACATGGCTCCAGTCCACCCCCCCCTATAGCGACGATGGGTCGGTGACAGCTCTCATCGGCCCGCATAATTTCGGGTTGTCAGGCATGGATCCGGATAACGATGGCCTGGTGAATCTTGCTGAGTATCAATATAATTATGGTGCCAGTGGACTTCACACTTGTCCATCGCCGCTCTGGAGGACGAGTATGTATCAATCAGGCTCCTATAGTTTTGTCGGGAATAATTATCGCGCGGATAATTCGAGTCACTGGGGATGGCCGACTATTTTTACCGATATCACTCCTGGCACCATGTGCTTGTGCCGCCCGTCTAAGCCTTTCAGGTTTGCGAACATGACGGAGGGTTTTGACACCGATAACGACCTGATCAGCGACTACGCGGAAGTCACCGGGTCCCGGACAAACGGCGTGATTGCCGCCACGGATCCCTTGTATGACGAGAGCCCGCTCCGCAACCGCGTGGTGTGGCTGGACGGCACAAATTCATGGTTGCGCTCTTACGGCGTGTGGCCGGCTTATGGCGATTTTTCCAAATTTTCCGTTGAAGCATGGGCCCGGCCGTCGCGTTTGAATTCGGCGGTGGACCAGGTTGTTTGTGAGAAAACAGCCATCCACTATGTTCAAAACCCTGACGGTAGTTTTACTTCTTACAACTTGGCGAACTTCCAGCTTGGCATAAGCGCCAACGGTCTTCCGTATGTTTTATTCCACGACGTAACCGGATTAAACACGCACCGGGCGTTGGCCTCGTCTATCGGCGGCCAATTGCAGGTCGGCAAATGGGCGCACCTGGCGGGCGTGTTTGACGGATCATATTTGACCATCTATGTCAATGGAGAAGCCTGCGCCACGCATTACACCATTAATGTGCCCGCGCGGGGCATTGAGTATTACGCTCCGCCGCCGGATTACACCTTCTGGGGTGGTAATTGTTACATGAGCATCGGCGCGCGCGGTTTTTCGGGTTCGTTTTTTCCAGGGTCAGTGGCAACGAATTTCTTTGCCGGTTGCATTGACGAGGTGCGCGTGTGGGACCGCGTGCTGAGCGTGGGCGAGATTAGGGCCCGGAAAGACCGCCGGTTGACTCCTAACGAAGTCGGGCTTGTAGTGGCGGGCAATAGCAATTTCAGGATGGGCGCAAACAACCTGTTTGCCTATTACCGGTTTACCGATCTCCCGGATCCGCAAGTGGAAGGAATAGTGCCGAGCGGATTCCCCACCAATCGGCCTGTGCCCACTATAAATTATTCGCTCGTATATACCAATTATCTTGTGATGGCCAGGGATATCGTGAAAAGAATTCCGGCCATGCCGCCGCTAGATACGCGCATAATAGATGGCACGCCTGTTGCCACTTCCACCAACCCACCCGATTCTTATGGCATTTCCACCACTAACTATCTGGACATCCAATTACCTGCCGATTTTCGTAACAGCGCGAATCCCTATACTTTCATGCATCCCGGATATAATTGGGACATGGGAGGCGGTATGTGGCTGATCGGTTTGGCGCAAGGACTGCGGACTAACACCTGGCTGGGCACGCTCGATCCCGACAATCCCGATTCAACCGATTCCGATGGCCTGCCGGACTGGTGGGAACAGCTTTACGGCCTCGATCCCAATGACGCCACCGGAGTCAACGGCGCCTGGGGCGATCCCGATAATGACGGCCTTAACAACCGCGCGGAATACCTGGCCGGAACCAACCCGTTCAATTCCGACACCGACGGCGACGGCATCGGCGATTACGACAGCCCGCGCGGCGTGTATTCCCGCACCTACGGCGAAATGTATACCGATGGCGATGGCATGCCGGATGACTGGGAAAGCGAGAACGGCCTCGATCCCCAGAAATACGACGCCAACCTGGATCTGGATGGCGACGGCTGGAGTAACTACGCCGAGTACCAGGCCGGCACCGATCCGAACAATAAATACGATTATCCCCAGCCGCTGGTATTTGGCGTCGCCAATTATTACGGCAACCGGACCGGTATGCTTCGATTCTATGCCTATGAAATCAATACCATGGATGGTGTGCCGCAGATTACCAAAGTCGGTACGGATTCGCAGGTGGCCGAGGTGGTTGGCCAGGCCGACGGGACCTTCATATTCACCGGCAAACTGCCGATTGCGCCCATTGATGCGACGACCGTTGTCCGTATTTCGGCGCCGGTGTCAACCAATAACATGTTTGTCACGTTCACCTTCACGGGGCCGGAAACCTATACCTATGCGGGCGAGGGGTCGGATTACGCCGCCAACCTGAACTACGTTAACGGCCGGTTCACGATCCGGTGGGCTTCGGTGGCGGTGCCGACGGTGGGCGCCAACGTGACCGTCGAATATAATTATGTGAATCGCAATGCCGCGGTCTTCTCGCTTTCCGGTTTCAAGGAAGGCGACTTTTATCTGCTGGCCCTGATGGATGCCAACGGCAATGCATCCTTTGATGCCGGCGAACCGATGGGTATTATGGATAACCAGCCGGCCTATCTCTCTTATTCCAGTATTTCGGGCATTCGCGCACTGCTTACCGATACGCGCCCCGGGTTCGGCCGGTTCGCTTGGACGGCCTCAACGTTGACGAACGCTTACCCGGTGGTCGTTAACAAGATCAGCGAAAGTGGCGCGCCGACCATTTTGCAGCGCGCCGTGACGGCGCCGCGCAATTATTTCCATGAATGGGATTTCCAGTTGGCGGATATCGAGGGGCTCATGGCCGGCACCTACCAGTGGTGGATGGGTTCGCAGAACGGCACGTTCGCTGTCAACTGGCCGGCCAGCCTTGCGAAGACGGTACTCGTCTATCCGCGCGGCGATGTGCTGTTCAATGCGCTCAACCAGTTCGCCTGGACCATGGATTTGAACTGCCCCATGGCGCATTTCCAGGTCGCGCGGGGCGCCGTGGACGGCGCCCTTGTGACGGATAAGTATATCCGCGCGCCGTGGATGGATGAACAAAACATCTTCCGCGGCTGGCTGGATGATTATGCCAGTGATTGGGGCAATGGCGTCTATTATTGGCGCGTGGCCGGCTGGACGCCCCAGAGCGAAAGCGCCTGGTCGGACTGGCAGACCTTTCATGTAAATTTGTCCGCCACCAATTCGCGCTGGGTTTCCGGCGATATTTATTACTACGGCAAGGCGCCGGCCACGAAGATCATCGTGGACGCCTATGATAATCGCGGCTTCGGCGGCCGGCCCGTGGCGCGCATGACCCTGACGCCTTCCGCCAGCACCGGCTGGGAAAAATGCTCCTATACCCTGCGCGGCCTGGAACAGGGCGCCTATTATGTGCGCGCCTTCCTGGATGTTACCCCCGCCGGCGACACGGGACCCAACAGCAACCTGGATGCCTGGGAGTCGGTCGGATTCTACCGCGATCCGAATAGTTTCTATCAGGCGGGCCTGGTGGATCTCAGTGATGCCCAGTTTATGGGCAATGCCAGGATTGTCATCCGCGACCGCGACACCGATAACGATAAATTGCCCGATGCCTGGGAGATGGCCTACTTCGGCAACCTGGACCAGACCGGCGACATGGACTACGACGGCGACGGCGAAACTAACCTGGATGAGTATATCAAGGATGGCGTCAACCAGAATCCGGCCAACTGGGATACGGATGGCGACGGCCTGGCCGATGGGTTTGAGCCGCGCTATAACGGCGCCGCGTTTGGGTTTGCCAGGAGCGCGAAAGCGGTCCGCGCGACGCTCAATCCCAGTGCATGGGACACGGATGGCGATGGCTATTCCGATGGCGCCGAATTGTTGCGCTACCGGACCGATCCGCTGGATCCGACCAGCTATCCGCGCTACCGGCCGCTTTGTGCGGATGCCTGGCCCAGTCCGGGTGATTACGATGGCGATGGCCGCAGTGATGTCGGGATCTATGATTCCAGCGCCGGGGTCTGGAGCTTTATCACCATGGCCGGACAATCCGTTGCCCTGCCGTTCGGGTTCAACGGCGCCCAGCCGATGGTGGGCGATTATACCGGTGACAACCGTTCCGAGTTTGCGTTCTATGATCAGGGCCTATGGACCATCTATACGTTGAGCGGTCAGTCCGCGACCCTGAAGTTGGGCGATGCCTCCATGTTGCCGGCGCCCGCGGATTATACCGGCGACAGGTGCGTGGATTTAGCCGTGTTCGATACCGATAGCGGCATCTGGTATATTTACGATGTCTGGAGTGGCGCGCTATTTTCCGTTCCGTTCGGCGCATCCGGGATGATACCGGTGCCGGGCGATTACAACGGCGACGGCGCCGCCGACCTGGTTGTTTATGAGCCGGCCACGGGTAATTGGATGCTGGGCTGTTTCCATAAGTATTACCGGACTTGGACCACATACGGCGGCACGCTGGGCGGGCCGACGTGGATGCCCGTGCCGGGCGACTACGATGGCGACGGCCGTAACGATGCCTGCCTGTTTGAGAGCAACACCGGGCGCTGGATGCTGTACACCCTGGCCGGCCAGTTCCTGCAGGGAACCTTCGGCTGGAAAGGATGTGTGCCGGTGCCGGGCGATTACGATGGCGATGGCCGCACGGACTTGGCGATTTACGACACGAATACCGGCATGTGGTATATCATCTGCATGAGCGGCGCCTACTACGAAGGTTACTTTGGCTGGCCGGGCGCGTTGCCGATCTTGAAGGGACGATAAACCATGCCCGATCGGGCAAGGTTTATCAAATCCGAAATCCGAATATCGAAATCCGAAACAAATTCGAATGTGGAATCCCAAAATCCCAAACATTATGACTTGGAAGAACGCACCTTCCTGTTTGCTCAAAGTGTGCGCGCTTTTGTTGTTAAGTTGCCGCGTGGGATTGCCAATCAGGAAGATACCCGGCAGTTGATTAACGCCTCCGGTTCTGTTGGCGCAAATTATATTGAAGCCAATGAGGCGTTGAGTAAAAAAGACTTTTTGATGCGAATTAAAATATCCCGTAAAGAAGCCAAGGAAAGTTCATATTGGTTGCGTCTGATAAATACGGGAAATAGCGCGGCAGTTGATAATGAGCGTCAGGTATTGACTCAGGAAGCCCGCGAATTAACAAATATCTTCGGCGCCATTCTTCGAAAATCGCAATGATGAGATTGTTTTTTCAGGGTTGGTTTTCATTATTTTGAATTTCGTATTTGTTTCGGATTTCGATATTCGGATTTCGGATTTATTAAATAATAGGGGAGATTACAGCATGACCAAACTCGTATCATGGCTCGTATTGAGCCTGTGCCTGTGTGTTCTAACCGGTTGCGAATGGACGGCCGGCAGCGGGGTGGATTCGTGGGATGACAGCGGCAACTTGGCGGACTTCAGCGGTTCCTACAAGGCCTCGGATGGCAATGTGCTCGTGCGCCAGTTCGGCGCCGGGACCGCGCCAATCACCAATACGGCCTCGAGCGAGTTGCTGGCCACCGGGGATGGCTCGAAAACGGCCTTCTCCGGCCAGACCGGGTATACGCCCGTGCGCGGGTCGCTGACCATTTTCACTGCGGGCGGATATCGCTTTACGGATACGGCCGGCACCACGGCCGACACGGTTTCGTTAACGGTCACGCCGGCCGACGGCTCAACCGGCACATTCAATTACAGCACCCGGGCCTGGGCGTTGGCCTTCCCGGCACCGCTGGCCAGCGGCACCCAGATAATGGGCACTTATCAGTATGCAGTTGTCACTCCTATTCAAGGCAATCACGGGAATGCTATTTACTCGTTCATCGTGTATCAGTTGGGCCATAAGCTTCAGATCATAGACAGTAACGGGGCCACGTATGAAGGCACCATGGGCGCCAATAATTCCAATGATACTATCACCCCGTCGGTTGTCCAGTTCAGTGCCACGGGAGTTTCGCAGGGGTACAATGTGACGATAGTCGGCGTTTTTGAGGGGCTCCTCGGTGGTCGCTCCATGACCGCCACGTTCATCGAGGAAGGCGGCTATGAAGCCAGTGTGAGCGCGGTGGCCAACTGAGATCGGACGACGGATGACAGACACCGGACGCCGGCCCTGATCAGAAAGACGACGGAGTTGAAAAGATCGCCTGTCTGACGACAGATGACAGATCTTCGTTATACGGAATCAAGAACGATTTACTCGTATTTCTTGTGATACTTCGGCGTCTTGTCCTCGTTTCCGCTTCTTGTCTTCGCTGGTCCGTCATCTGGCGTCTGGTGTCTGGTGTCCGCTCCGCCTCCGGCCTTCGCCGGTTCGGCATCCGTTGTCCCGCGTTTGGCGTCCGCTCCGCTATCCGCCTTCTTGTGTCCGTTTTCTGGTGTCTGGCGTCTGTCGTCCGTCGTCTGCCGTCCGTTGTCCGTCGTCCGTCGTCCGCCGTCCGTCTTGCGATCCTGGCTTTCCACATAGTTCATCTTCAGGCTCATCAGTGTGTCTTTGAGCAGTTTGGTCTCCTCGGCGTCCAGATTGCCGCGCGTCCTGGCCTCTAGCATGTCCAGCATGTCAATCGTGGCCTGGGCGGCCTCCAGGTTAATTTCCGCCTTGCCGGTGCCTGGATCCACCAGCTTGCCCATCTGCTGAATCGCCGACATTGCCAGCATCGAGACCAGGTGCATGAAGAGGACCTTGTTGATATCATTCTCCTGTGGTTGCATGGATGAACCTCCTGTTTTTGTTAATGCAAAATGCAAAATGAAAAATGCAAAATGGGTTACGGATTCTGTTTAGCTTTGTTGATAATTGAAACGAATATGGCTGTAATTTGGCGGGTTTCATCTATTAAGGCTGTCATATTGTCGTGCGATACGATATCGGCTTCAACAAGTAATTCCAGCCAATACATGGTTTCATCAAGTTCCTTCAGGCAATCTCCCATTTTGGAAATAAACTCCGCCTTGGAGCGCGCCCGATTTGCTTCGCAATAATTAGCGCCAACGGATGTGCCGGAACGAAGCACTTGTTTTCCAAGAACCTGCGCAACAGTTGTTTTGGGAAGCCTTGCATACATGCGAATAATTCGTATCGCAAAAGACTTCGTTCGCTGTTTCAGGTCTTTGGGCCCTGTATGCATGTGCGTTGTTCCTTAAAGTATGGTTCCGTATTCATTTTTCATTCTGCATTTTTCATTTTGCATTTAAAAATGGTGTCACCACAACATTCACGCATCTCTCCGGCGTCAGCAATGCCGCCGCGGCTTTGCGCACATCCTCCGGCGTCAGTGCCCGCAGACGCTGTTCCAACGTGAAACTGTAACCGTAGCCCAGGCTGTATAACTCGTTGAGGGCGCATTCGAGGGCGATTTCCCCGTTCAGTTGCAGGCTTTGCTGATGATCGGCGATGAGTTGCGCGCGTGAGCGCTCGAATTCCTCGGCGCGCAGGCCCTTGCTTCGCACCCGCCGGACTTCCGCCTGCATCAGGCCCTGCACACGCTCCACCGCGCCCGTATGCGTGCCCGCATAGAGTGCCAGAAATCCCGGTTCCAAACCCGGTCTTTGCAGGACGCCGGTGTAATATACCAGGCCCTGCTCATCCCGAATGCGTGTCATGAGATCGGAGGAAAGTCCATTCATGGCTTTCTGCAGAATATCTAACGCGTCGCGGCGCGGATCTTTTAAATCAATTCCCGGAAACCCGGTCAATATGATGGTTTGCTCTTTGGGAGCCGTGCGGGCCGCCTGCTGAGGCAAGATCGGCTGGCTCGCTTTGTGTTCCAGCGCCGGACGCACTCCGGCGGGAAACCGGCCCAGGAACCGCTGGACAAAAGCGCGGGCTTCGTCCGCCGTGATGTCGCCGAAGATGGCCAGTACGACGTTGCCGCTTACCACCGTTTTGGCATGATAGTCCCGCAAGGCTTGTCTGGACAATGCCTGGACCGAGGCGCTTGTACCCTCCGGGCTGAAACGATAGGGATGCCCCGGGAACAGAACCTGGCGCAAAGCTTCCTGGGCTATGAACATGGGTGATTCGCGCTGTTGCTTGATCGCGGCCAGTTGGATCGTCTTTTGTTTCGCCATTTCATCCGCCGCAAAAGCGGGATTCAGCAGGCAATCCGCCAGCAGGTCCATAAAAGCCCCGGCGTCTTCCTTCAGACAGCGCGCCTTTAGACCACAGCTGTTTTGCCCCGCAAATGCCGAAAAACTTCCGCCGCGGGATTCCACCACCCCGGCAATTTCCTGGGCTGAACGCCGCGCGGTGCCGCGCGTCATCAACTCCGCCATCAGGGATGAAATGCCGTTATTGCTTTCATTTTCAAATAACAGGCCGCCGCCGCAGGCTACCTGGAAATCAACCAAGGGCAGTTTGTGGTCCGCGCGCGTCAGCAGGACCAAGCCGCTGGCCAGGATCGTTTTCTGAACGTCGTTAACGGAATTTCCGATTTCCGATTTCCGATTGCTGACCGCTGACCGCTGACCGCTGACCGCTGATCTCTGATCTCCATCCTCCGGTCTGTCGTCTGTCGTCTGGCGTCCGTCGTCCGGCATCAATAAAACCTTGGTCAGGTTATCCGGCGTCAGGTAGCGGCGCACAACGCCGGACAGGGTGGCGGGGGTTACATCGCGCAGGCGCCGCAAGTACACCTGGAAGAAGAAGGGTGTGCCGGCATAAAATTCGCCTGAGGCGAATTGGTCGGCCTGGCCATGCATCGTCTGAAATGCGCTGAGCGTCCCGGTCAGCACGGAAAAGCGCGCTTTTCCGATCTCCTCCAAACTGAACGGAGCGGTTGCATAGCGCTTAATTTCACCTTCCAGTGCCAGGGCGAGCGCCGGCGCGTTCGTCGGATCGAACACGGCGCTGATGCCGAAAAGGCCGGCCTCGCGGGGAGTGAACGACCAGGCATCAATTTGGGAAACCAACTTCTTGTTTTCCTTGATTTCGCGGACTAAGCGCGAACTGCGCCCCTGGCCGACGATCGCCGCCAGCAGATCCAAGGCGGGCGCATCGGGATGGCTCAAGGGCACGGTGTGCCAGGCCCATTCTAAGCGCGCGACGGTCCAGGCGCCCGTCTGGCGGGCGGTGCGCAGGCCGATCTGCTCCGGCTCGCAGGGCAGGACTATTCCCCCATAAGCGCGGCGCGGGTAATCGGCAAACTGTTTTTGGACCTCGGCGCGGACGTCGGCCCCGCGCACATCACCCACGATTGCTACGATCATATTGTTGGGCATGTAATGGCGGCGAAAAAAGGCAAGCAGATCGGCGCGGGTTATGGTTTTGAAAATATCCTCGTAGCCGATCACGGGAACCCGATAGGGATGCACGCTGTAGGCCGTCTGACACAGGAGTTCGGATACCCGCCGTTCCGGATTGTCCTTGCCCATGGCCATTTCGCGGAGGATAACGTCTTTCTCGCGCCGCCATTCGTCGTCCGGGAAGGAGGCGTTCATCACGGCATCGGCCAGCACGGCCAGGCCCTTTGACCAATGCGCGGACGGGATATCCACCAGGAAGACCGTGCGATCCAGGGAGGTATAAGCGTTGATCGCGCCGCCCAGGTCGTTGATGGTCCGGCTGATGTTGCCCGGCGGCTGCTTCGGGGTGCCCTTGAAAATCATGTGTTCGATCAGGTGCGAAAGGCCCCCGCCCAGGAATTCCTGCTCGTGCACGGCGCCGGCGCCGACCCAGATTTGGATGGACACCACAGGCGCGCCGGCATCCTCGCGCGTGAGCACGATCAGCCCATTATCCAGCACGAATCGGTTCACGCCGGTTGCGAGTTGATCGAGAGCGGCCTCCGCCGGCGCGATCTCCGGCGCGGCGCCGGCGGAAGAAATGAGAAATGAGAAATGAAAAATTAAAAATGAAAAAAAGAGGAGCCAGAAACGAAGAACAAAGAACCAAGAACGTAATATTAGCGTCTTGTTTGTCATATCAGCATCCCGCATTTTTCATTTTTCATTTTTCATTTTGCATTTCTTCTGCTCCGGCGCAAACGGGACGCGAAAGGCGGTTGCAAAATCATAGCCGCGGTCGAAGTCGTGTGCGGAATCATCGTCGGTTTTACCCAAAAACTTCTTGTTAACCAGGTTAAACACGATCTGGCCGAAATCCGCGCATTGCCGGATGCCCCAGGCTTGTAACACTGTCATGGCCAGGGGGCCATATTCTTTGAGCGCGTACTGGCGGATGCCTTCCAACAGTTCGGCGGCAGTCACATGGCGCCCCGGACCTTCCGTTGGTTTTTTCAGCGACTGAGTGGTAAAATCCAGCGTTTCCCGGATAAAGTGGTAGGCCGCCGGGGCGTAACGGGGATCTTCCTTCAGAATCTGTGCCACGGCTTCTTCAAACGTGATTTTTCGCATAAGATTTGATGTGTGGGAATTTTAATGTTTGGACTGGATTCCCGCTTGCGCGGGAATGACAGAGTGGCGACGTATAATTGTCATTCCCGATCTAATCGGGAATCCAGAACAGTTGCCGCCTTTGGCGGTCTAATTCCAAGAACAATTCCGTCTTAATTCTGCATTCTACATTCCGCATTCTTCATTTCTTCAGGGCCGCCTTGATCTTTTCCGCCAGCGCACTCATTTCCTCGCTCTTTGCATAGGGATGCGGCTTCCAGTTCCAGTGGTGGCCGTCGGTGGCGAACCGGGGGATTACGTGGAAATGCAGGTGGGGCACCACCTGTCCGGCCGCCCGGCCATTAGCCTGAATCACGTTGACCCCGTCGGCCTTGAAAGCGCGGAGTTGGGCCCGCGCAATGTTCTGGACCACGAGGATCAGCTTTTGCAGGATCGCGGGAGGCGCCGCCGTCAGCGGATCAACATGCATCTTGGGAATGACCAGCGTGTGGCCGGGGACAATCGGGCCGATATCCATGAAGGCCAGCGTGTCGGCATCTTCATACACCTTGCAGGAGGGCAGTTGACCCGCCACGATCTTGCAAAAAATGCAGTCGGAGTTCATAGGAAATGCAGAATGCAGAATGAAAAATGCAAAATTGCGGCCCGGCAAGCGAAGAACTTAATCATTCTTCATTTTGCATTCTTCATTTTTCATTTTTTATCGGAAAGTCCCTTTTCCTGCATGGCGGCGCGGCGGCTTAGGCGGATTTTCCCGCGTTCATCCACGCCGATGCACTTGACCCACATCTGATCGCCTAACTTACAGATATCCGCCACAGAGTTCACGCGGAAGTCGGCCAGTTCGCTGATGTGCACCAAGCCGTCGCGGCCCGGGAAAATTTCCACGAAGGCGCCGAACTCCTTGATGCCCGTCACCGTGCCGTTATAAATCACACCTTCCTCGGCCTCGGCCGAGACCAGGTTGACTTCGCGCAGGGCCATATCCATCGAGGCCTGGTTGGTGCTGAAGATGCTGACCGTGCCGTCGTCCTCAATATCAATCTGGGTGTCGGTTATTTCCGTGATGCGGCGGATGTTCTTGCCGCCGGGGCCGATCAGCGCGCCGATCTTTTCGGGATTGATTTTAACGACCGAAACGCGCGGCGCGTAAGGAGACATTTCATTGCGCGGCTTCTCCAGGATCGTTGCCATGAAGTCCAGGATCTGCAGGCGGGCCACGCGGGCCTTTTCAAACGCCTGCGCCGCCAGTGCCCAGGGAAGCCCGCGGATTTTCAAATCCACCTGGAAACCCGTAATGCCCTGGCGCGTGCCGGCGACCTTGAAGTCCATGTCCCCGCAATGATCTTCCTCGCCGATAATGTCGGTGACCAGCACGGCGCGGTCCCCGCCGGTGAATAGCCCGATGGAAATACCGGCGACGGGCTGACGAATTGGCACGCCCGCGTCCATGAGCGCCAGGGCGCCGACGCACACGCTGGCCATGGAACTGGAACCGTTGGAGCCCATAATGTCCGCAACCATCCGGACGGTATAGGGATAATCCTGGGGCATCACCGCCTCCAGCGAGCGTTCCGCCAGCGCGCCGTGGCCCTGTTCGCGCCGCCCGGTTGAACCTAACCGGCCGACTTCGCCGACGCAGTAGGGCGGGAAATTATAGTGCAACATAAATTTTTTCTCCACCGGCCCGCCCGTGATGCCGTCTAATTTTTGAATGTCACCCTTGCTGCCCAGGGTTACGGTGCCCAGCGCCTGGGTCTCGCCGCGGCTGAACAGGGCCGATCCGTGCGCCCGTGGAAGCAGGCCGACATCCGCGGTCAAAGGCCGAATGGCATCAAAGGCGCGGCCGCCGATGCGGCGGTTTGTGTTTAGCACGTTGGCGCGCACCGTTTCGATCTCCAGCTCGTCAAACATGGCGCGAAACTGCTCGTCGGTCATTTCCGGGAATTGCGCCGCGAGTTTTGTTTTAAGCGTCGCGCGAATCGTGTTCATGCGCGTTCGGCGTTCCTGCTTGCCCTGGATGCACAGGACCTCGGCAAGCTCGGTCCCGGTCAGGCCGCGTGCCGCGCTGATCAGCGCCTGGTCCTCGACCAGGTCTGCGACGGTCTTATCCGGGAGCCCCAGCTTGCGTCGCAGGGCTAACTGGGCGTCAATAATGGTAACACAGGCTGTGTGGGCCGTTTTCATGGCCGCCAGCAGGTCCGCTTCCGAAATTTCCCTGGCGTCGCCCTCGATCATGATGGGCAGATCGCGCGTGCAGGCATAAATGAGGTCCAGGTCGCTGTGACTGCGTTCGCTGTGGGTGGGATTCAGCACCCAGGCGCCAGCTACGCGGCCCACGCGCACGCCGGCGATCGGGCCGTAAAAGGGCAGATCCGAAAGCGTCAACGCCGCGCTGGAGGCCACGATACTGAGAATGTCAGCGTCGGTTTCGCCGTCGGCCGATAGCAACATATTGTTGATCTGCACTTCATTGCGAAAGCCCTTCTGGAACAGGGCCCGGATGGGCCGATCGGTGAGCCGGGCCGTCAGAACTTCCTTTTCGGAGGGGCGCGCTTCGCGCTTGAAAAAACCGCCGGGAAATTTTCCGGCGGCGTAATATTTCTCGCGGTATTCGACCTGCAGGGGGAAGTAGTCAATGCCTGCGCGGGGGGCGTCCGCGGCCGTGACGGCCGAGAAAAGAATGGTTTCGCCTGATTGCACGGTGACCGCGCCCTGGGCCTGTTGGGCCAACAGGTCGGTTTCGATGCGCATGAGTTTGTTGCCGACGCTGACTTCTACGAACGTTGTAGCTTTCATTATGTTTCCTTGGTTGTAGCGGTATTCCTGACAGTGAATGCCTTATTGCTCCCGGCCAACCCGATGCATCAGAATTTCAATCCGGGTAGCCGCGCCCGTGAGGGCGTGGATTCCTACGGCGGCCACGGCGTCACCGCCGCAGCTACATGAGTCCCAAGCGAGCGGGGCTTTACGATCCAACGATCCGGGGGTTCCGGCGTGGATTGCCTTGGCCCGTATTTGACCAAAGGGGGTTGCCAATCCTTAGCGCCTTAATTTCAGGCGCTCAATAACGGATTGGTAACCGGCCTTGTCGGTGCGTGCCAAGTAATCCAGCAGTTTACGACGCGCGCTGACCATCTTGATCAGCCCGTAGCGGGAACTTTGGTCCTTCTTGTTGGCTTTGAGATGTTCGGTCAGCTTGTCGATCCGCAGGGACAGCAGAGCCACCTGAACACCAGCCGAACCACTGTCTTTTTCGTGGTGCTGAAACTCTTTCTTGATTTTGGCTTTGATTGATAATTCCATGGCGTTTCCATTGTTCTTGGTTTGTTTCGCGTGAAGTATAGCCATTTGCCCGGGGTTTGTAAATAGGGGAAATAAATAAATCGCAAGCGTTTACGGAACACTGAAATTGGAAATTGGCGCAGAATCGGAATCTTTCTTCCCTGATTTCAAATTTCCAATTTCAGGTTTCTAATTTCCACTTTCCAATTTCAAGCCGTGAACGGCTGCATTTAGCTCAAACCACGATTTTGCCCGCTCAATATCTTTCCGAATCTGGCACTGGAGCGCCTCCAGGGATGGGAAGACCCGCTCGCGGCGGAGTTTCTTCAGGAACGTGACTTCAATGGCTTTTCCGTACAGGTTGCGGCGCAGGCCGAAGAGGTGCAGTTCCAGAACGCGCGCCGGCGCGTCAAATGCAGAATGCAGAATGCAGAATGCAGAATGTTCGGAGGGCGGACGGCGGAGGTCAGAATTCAGAACACGCTTCACGCTCCACGCTCCACGCTTAACGCTCTTCCAGGTGGCCGTCGGCCGGACACCCAGATTGACGATCCCTGGATAGGCGGCGCCGTTCCAGCGTGCCTTGACGATATACACGCCGTCCGGAGGCGCTACCTCGTTGTGTGGGTTCAGATTGGCCGTGGGAATGCCCAGCTTGCGGCCAAGTCCGCGGCCGGGTATAACCGTCCCCAGCAGACTGAAAGGACGGCCCAGCATGCCGGCGGCTTCCGCCAGGCGGCCGGCCAGCACGGCGGCGCGAATCCGCGTGCTGGAAACCACCGCGCCGTGCCACCGCACCGGAGGAATGACCGTGATCTTGAATCCATAAACCGGGGCCAGGGCCTTCAGCATGGCCGGGGTGCCGCGCCCCTGCCGGCCGAACGTCCAGTTCCGGCCGATCACAATCTGACGCAATGCCGGGGCCGCCAGCGCCAGCATGGCGATGAATGCCTTAGGTTCCTGCCGGGCCAGTGAGCGTGTAAATGGAATTACGATGCACCCATGCACGCCCAAGGCCTTCAACAGTCGGAGCTTGTGCGGGGTCGAAGTCAACAGACGGGGGGCTGCCGAAGGGAAAAGGACTTTGAGGGGGTGCGTATGGAAGGTCATGACCCAGGCCGCGCCCCGTTCGCGTCGCGCGGCGCTGACTATTTTCCGGATGATGGCTTGATGGCCCCGGTGCACGCCGTCAAAAAAACCGGCCGCCAGCAAAACAGGGCGATGTTGATTACGCAGGTATGCGAGTTTGAAACCCAGTTTCATGGGGTGCGCACGGGTTGCAGGTTGACGCGGGTCAGCGGGATGAGCTTTTCCAGAAGCTGGTTTCGGTCCAGGCGCAGAAGGTCCTCCAGGCGCGCGGCCTGCTCCAGGTCGAACTCGCCGATCTGGGTGCGGCGCAACTGCTCCAGATGTGCGCCACAGCCGAAGGCCGCGCCCAGGTCGGCGCACAGGGTGCGCACATAAAAACCCTTCGAACAGCGCAAAAAAAAGGTGGCCCGCGGCGGCGTAAAATCACGCAGGACGAATTCGTAAACATGCACCAATTTTGGCGTGCGTTCCACGGTTTTGCCCTGGCGCGCCAGCTTGTAGAGCGGTACCCCGTTTTTCTTGGCGGCGGAGACCATGGGCGGCGTTTGCATGAAATCGCCCGTCACCTTGCGGATCTCCGTTTCCATCTGCTCGCGGGTAACGTGGCGGTAATCGGACTGGCTGATGATTCGGCCGTCGGCATCCTGGGTGTCCGTGGCGATACCAAGCCGCAGGGTGCCTTCATAGGTTTTGTCGCCGGCCAACAGCGCATTGGCCAGCTTGGTCGCGCGCCCGATCATTAGGATCAGCAGGCCGGTGGCTTGGGGATCCAGCGTGCCGGCATGACCGACCTTTTCGAAGTGGAACTGTCGGCGGATCCGGTCCACCACGTCGTGCGACGTCAGCCGCGCGGGTTTATCCACCAGCAACAGGCCGTCCGCCTGCGCCAGGCCGAAATAACCGTGTGTCTGCGAAGGGGTGTGTGTCATATGCATAGGAATTTGCTAATGCAGAATCAGTAGCATCCCGCAGGATGCTCAGACTGTAGGCTGTGGACCGTAGGCCGTGGGAAAACAAGCGGAAAACGAGTGATATTTGGGCCAATTACCAAAACATCAGTTCTGGTTTTTCGCATATGTATTTTGCTTGTTTGAACCTACAACCTACAGCCTAAAGTCCACAGTCCTCGGTGTCCCTATGGGACGCCAGTGAGTTGTTTTCATTCTGCATTCTTAATTCTGCATTTTCCTCAGCTGCTTCCAGTTTCGCGAGAACCGCCAGCATGTGATCCCCTTCTTCCACCGACGTGTCC
>JBDRSI010000151.1:0-4616 GCA_043825055.1 Verrucomicrobiota bacterium | reverse complement strand
TATCGCGCCTCCTTCCCCGGCTAGAATATACCCGCTGATGGCGGCATCGCTCTTGGGCATCGAATCAGATACCTTGCGAATGTCATTATAGCGGTTCAACACGGCACAAGTTTGCGCGTCAATCCAATATCGCCAACAACCTGCTCCCGCTTGGGTGTCTTCATAGACCAGCGTTATTTCGTAGGCCAGCGTCGGCGTCCCGTCCCGCGCATAAACCACGAGTTCCGGGGTGCCCAAAACACTACCGGAGGGTTTATCCATTGCCGCCAAATCCCTCTGGGCCGCAACCACTGCCGCGGCCACGTCAATGGCCGGCGCCGGATCCACAACCACGTCCGGAATATAGCGCCCGTTGACCTGGTATGGCTGGCCACTGCGATCGAAATGCACTATCAGCTCGCCACCGATAACGCGCAGACCACCGGCCATCTGGCGCAGGCGCGCGTGGTGAAACCCTTTGGTATCGGTATCCAAGCGATAAACGGCAAATTCATGCGCGGCATTATTTATCCGGTAGGCCGCCGAGAGTCGCGCCAACACCGCGACTGCGTCCTGGGCGTAGTTACGCCGGCCGCTGAACGCCACCACCTTGCCGCCCATTTTCCGCTCCGCAAGCCCTGCGCCGCGCAGGGAGGCCGGCGCTCCGGTTTTCGCATCCCACTGGACCGCGACGTTCGGCAGGGCATTCAACGCCGCCACCTGACCGGCAGTCGGCGCGCGGACAACCTCCGGTTTCGCAACGGTAGCCACAGCAGAAGAGGCGGCCGCGGCGTTCTTGGGCCGCGGCGCATCATCCGCCCGAAACGACCAGCCATTCAGGGCTAAGGCCAGCAAGCCAACCGCTATTCCCATGATTATCAGGCAATGTTTCATAAAGTGCGTAATAAAAGTATCGCAAACCGCATTCAGTTACACAAGGATTTATGGTTTATACGCCGGATGGTTAACAGGTACAAAAAAGCGTAATGCCTCAGTTATGAGGGGGAAACTTCCACGCTGTCATTCCCGCGAAAGCGGGAATCCAGCTTCAGGATTGAATATTTCTGGATTCCCGATCAGGTCGGGAATGACATCAGCCCTCATAACTGAGGGGTTACAAAAAAGTGGTTTTTTTTATTGACACAAGCGGGCAATGTATTATGATATAAGTAAATTAATAGTTATAAGATTACAACTAAACAAGGAGGACTGAGCCATGAAAAGGCATTGTTTTTTTACTGTTGGCATCGTGGTGTTTGCGTTCATCTTTGCGCAAGGCGTTTTTGGGCAAACACTTAAGGGTCCGACCATCCCGCAAGAATTGGGGATGACGGTGTCCCCGGTAAGCTTGGTCGCAGACAATAAAGTCAGCATGCTACGAAACCTGCCGCCGGCGAACTTAGCCGCCATGCCAAGAACCTCAACGTTCACGATTGATTATCTAAACGCAGGCGAAGAAAACGCTTACGGCGACATCGGTGTCACCTGGCCTGAAGATGCCAAGGCAGCTTTTTCATATGCCGCCAGTATCTGGGCATCGCTGCTGGATTCATCCGTGCCGATTGTCATTAGTGCCTGCTGGGCGAACATGGATTATATCAGCCCCTATCTCCTGGGGCACGGCGGCGCACGCAGTTATTACAGGGATTTCACCGGTGCCCCGCAGGCCGGCACGTATTATCCCGTAGCCACGGCTAATGCATTGTATGGTAGCGACCTGAATGGCTCCGACACGGAAGACATTGTCATCGCTTATAACGCTGAACGGACGGACTGGTATATGGGGACGGACGGTAATTGCCCGGGAACCAAGATTGATTTTGCCAGCGTCGTATTGCACGAGATGTGCCACGGATTGGGCTTCATTGGTTCAATGAGCGTGAGTGGCGGCTCAGGCTCATGGGGCTCCAGCGGCTACCCGTTCATCTATGACCAGTTCACTGAAGACGGGTCGGGCAGCAAACTGATTACCACTTATGCTAATCCCTCCACGGCGCTCGGCACCGTGCTGACCAGCGACAACGTTTATTTTAACGGCGCCAACGCCAATTCGGCCAATGGCGGATCCAAGGTCAAGTTGTATGCTCCAACCACATGGGCGGGGGGCTCCAGCTACGCCCACTTGGACGAAATTTTCAACGGCACGGCCAATGCCCTGATGACCTACTCGTTGAGCTATGGCGAGGTCAATCACGACCCCGGTCCGGTGACTAAGGGCCTCTTGACGGATGTTGGCTGGACGGCGTCTAGTCCCGGACCTACGCCCCCAACCCCGACCCAGATAGGCCAGCCAACAATCGCCGATTACGATGGCGATGGCTATGGTGATCTGGGGCTCTTCCGAACGACCGACGGGAGCTTTCGCCTCATGCTGTCTTATTATGGCTATTATAATTTCCCTACGATTTATGACAGCCAGTGTCTTGCCCAGCCGGGTGATTTCGACGGCGATGGTGCCGCGGATCCCGCGGTTTTGGATACTTCCAGTGGCTACTGGCGCTTCTATAGCTCCGCTAACAATTATTCTCGCTATAATATTAACGTCGTCTGGTACGCCACGGGTGTAACGCCTGTTTGCGGGGATTATGACGGCGATCGCAAAGCCGACCCCATGGCTTATGTCAACTCAAGCGGCGAATGGTATATTCTATCGTCTGCCCATGGCTATGGGAATTATTACTATCGGCAATGGGGCGGCTCCAGCTACACCCCCGTATGCGGGGACTTTGACGGCGATCGCTATGCCGACCCAATGCTCTACAACGCGTCCACCGGTTACTGGTACATCCTGAGGTCGCGCTATCAATACAGCCAAGCCAGCATGTGGTTCGGCTTGCCCGGCTATACGCCGGTCACCGGCGACTTCGATGGCGACCGGTACGCGGACTTGGCCGTCTACAACAAGACATCAGGGATGTGGTATATCCTGCTGTCCAGCAGTGGCGATCAGGACTACATCGGCGGCGTATGGGACGGCTCTGCCCCGTAAGCACGGGCAACGGAAACGACTAAAAGGCAAAAGGTCTTGCGGGCATTCCCTCTGCAAGGCCTTTTGCGTTTACCACACCGGGAAAGACGGTCGCGTAATTGACGCGACGCAAAATTCAGGCATTATTTTGCTGCCTGGCGTTGCCCCGCGCGTGCCTCCAGCCAGTCCAGGATTCGCGCCGCCACCTTCATCTTGGTCATGAGGGGCAAGACTCGCACTCCACCGGAAGTCTCCATCAACGCCACTTGGTTTGTATCCACTTCGAACCCGGCATCCGGGCGGCTCACGTCATTGGCCACGATCAGATCCAGCCCCTTTTCCGCCAATTTGCGTCGAGCTCCCGCCAGCATCCGTTCCGTTTCAGCCGCAAATCCGATAAATACGCGCCGCCCCTTTCTGGGCCGCAAGGTTTTGAGAATGTCCGGCGTCGGTTCCAGGCGCAAAACATGGGGGCCCGTTGTTTTCTTTATTTTTTGCGGACTGACACGGCGGGGCCGCCAGTCGGCCACGGCGGCGGCCATGATAAGCGCATCGCATCGGGATAGATAGCGTTTAACTGCCGCCAGCATCTCGTCCGCGGTCATGACCGCCACAAAGGACACCTTCGGCGGCGGCCGCAGCGCCACCGGGCCGGAAATCAACGTAACGACATGCCCGCGCCGCACGGCCACGCGCGCCAGAGCATATCCCATCTTGCCGCTGGACCGGTTGCTTAGAAAACGCACCGGATCAATCGCCTCACGGGTCGGTCCGGCTGTGATCAGGATGCGCATGGCCAATTATTTCTGATTTCGGATTTTTGATTTCTGATTGAAAATCCACAATCCAAAATCTAAAATCCGCAATCAATGGATGGTTTTATGATTTCAGGCACTTTTCTACAGCCGCCACAATCGTGTCCAACGCGGCCAGCCGGCCCCGGCCTTCGCAGCCGCAGGCTAACTCGCCCTGTTCCACATCCACGACCACGGCGCCGCACGACTTCAGGATGCGCACATTTTCCTGAGTTGCCGGATGAATCCACATTTTTTCGTTCATGGCCGGCGCCACCACCAGCGGCACCTGACAGGCCAACGCCATCGCACTCAAGGCATCGTCCGCCAGGCCGTGCGCCAGTTTGGCCATCACGTTGGCCGTGCAGGGCGCAATCACAAGCACATCGGCCCAGTCGGCCAGCGAGATATGCGTCGGCCGCCAGACTTCGGTTTCCTGAAACATGTCAAGCACCACGGGGCGGCGGGTCAGGGCACGGAAGGTCAGTTCCCCGACAAACCGGGTGGCCGCCTGGGTCATGACGACCGATACCTCCCAATTTTTTTTAATCATCAGGCGCACCAGCTCGGCGGCCTTGTAGGCGGCAATTGACCCGGTCACTCCCAAAACAATATGTTTGTTATTAGCCATAATGACCTCCGTTTAATATGCAAACGCACATGAATTAGATTCTACTTCGCAGAATCTATTCATTTTATGCTGAACATTTGATGAACGACCGTCCGAGCGCTTGTCATTCCCATGAAAATGGAAATCCAGAAAAGCCGGACTGGATTCCCGCCTTCGCGGGAATGACAGACGTATAACATGGTTTAATATTTCAAATATCTTTGGTTAGGCCTTCGGTAACTATTTCACCTCTCCCTCGGGAGAG
>JBDRSI010000150.1:0-2467 GCA_043825055.1 Verrucomicrobiota bacterium | reverse complement strand
GCGCAGGGCCTTGGCCAGCAGCGTCCATTTCAGGATGCGGATCGTCGGCTCCCCCATGCGGGTGGTAAACAACTCGCCTTCCACGCCGACCAGGTCGCCCGCATCGAGCAGGTGCTTGAAGGCATCGAATTCGGCGGTATGGGATTTGCCCGCGTAGAGCTGGAAGCGGTCACTCCCGTCGCGCAAGTCGGCAAAAACGCTTTTACCCATGTCGCGGATGGTCATCAGCCGGCCGGCCGCGCGTACTGCCAGGCCTTCCTGAAAACCAGAGCGCAGGTCCGCAAGCAACCGGGTATCAGGAAAGGCCTGACCGAACGGCGGGAAGCCGGCCGCCGCCAACCGCTGGAGCTTGACCAGCCGTTGTTCGCCATCGCCGCTGTCCGGGCAAGGCACCGCCACAGGCTGTGCAGGGGATTCCGTCATGAGGATCAGACTTCCGCAATGGCTTCCGAGGAGCACTCGTCGATACATTGCCCGCAACTCACGCAGGTTTCCGCATCGATGGTATATTTCTTCTCGCCCTTGGAAATCGCTTCCACCGGGCAAACCGATTCGCATTTGCCGCAGGCAACGCACTTATCTGAAATCGTATAGGCCATGTTTATTTCCTTCTTTGTTTTATATTCTGCTTGCAAAAGCGGACTTTTGCAAGCGACTCTTTTGATTCCGCCATTCAATCCAACGCCATCAGCATGCCTTGATCTCCGGTATTCGCCCCCTGTTCCCGGCTCTCCGAGCGGTCGGGATCATCCGGCCTGCGCTCATCTTCCGATCGCCAGGCGCGCGGCAAGCCGTTCGGGCAGGCCCGCTTTCCTGATTTTTCCCTGGGCAGCAACAACATCATAGGGCACGCGCCGCAGTTGAATTTCCTTTTTTCCCAGATCGTAAATCGCGTAGGCGGCGCGGGCATCGCCATCGCGCGGTTGCCCGATGCTGCCAACGTTGACCAAATATTTCTTTTCCAGGCTGATTTTCAGGCGTTCATAAACGCCACCGGTGACTTCGCTGGCTTTTTCGAAGGCCAACGGCACATGGGTATGGCCATAGAAGCAGACCGTCGTCATCTGATAATTAAAACTGGCCTCGGCCTCCAGGCTCTCGAACACGTAACCCCACATTTCCGGCATGTCGAGCGTGCTGTGCACAATCGTAAAATTTTCCACCCGCTGGATCATGGGAAGCTCGGCCAGGAATTTCTGCTGGTCCGCCGAAAGCTGGCGGCGGGTCCAGTCCACAGCGTCCGCCGCCAGAGGATGGAAACCAGTCAAGTCGTCGTCAAACGAACAATAGTGGTCGTGGTTGCCGCTAACCGTGACACAACCGAGTTCGCGGACCCGCTCCAGGCATTCGATCGGGTTGGCATTGTAGCCGACTATGTCGCCCAGACAGACATACCGGGTGACATGCTGATCGGCGGCATCCTTGAGCACCGCCGTCAAGCCTTCCAAATTGCCATGAATATCACTGAGTATTGCGCAAATCGGGCCGCTCATAATGGCACGCCTTTTTTATCGCTGACAACTCTGTACGCCGGCATGACCCGCCTGCAATCCGTCAGCCGACGGATAGCAATACGGGCAGGCCCGCCTTTGGCAACCGCACCGGGTCGCGTCGAGAAGGTCCCGCATAATGGGGGAAACCCAACGCCTACAGGCGCATCAACGCCGCCGCCAGCACCAGGTCGTCGGGTGATGTAATCTTGATATTGGACGAACTGGATTGTACCAGCCGCACATTGTCGCAGATCAATTCGACGGATGAAGCTTCATCCGTAATCTTAATTTTCTTTTTTGCCACCATTTCAAAGGCTTTGCGGAGCAGGGCGACTTTGAACGCCTGGGGGGTTTGCACGCGCCACAACTTGGTGCGGTCAATGGTTTGGGAAATGATCATGCCCTTGTCAATTTCCTTAACGGTATCCGTGATCTTGACGGCGGCCACGCCGGAGCCGTATTGGCGGGCCGATTTGATGGTTTCGGAGATCAAGTCGATCGTCACACAGGGGCGGGCGCCGTCGTGCACGGCAACCACTTCGGCCTCTTCGCTGATTTCGGCCAGGCCGTTGGCCACGGACTGCTGGCGCTGATTGCCGCCGGCAATGATTTTGATCACCTTCTTGCATCCGAACATCTGCACGGCACAACGCGCGGCCTCAATGCGCTCTTTTCGGACCACCAGGACCACCTCATCCACGTCCGGGCATTTTTCAAAGGCCAGCAGGGAATACACCAGCACCGGCTTGGCGCCCAAACTAAGAAAGGCCTTGTCCACATCCGGCCCCATGCGCTCACCCTTCCCGCCCGCAACAATAATTCCACTGTTCATGGTATATTGAAAACAAATTGGTTATAAAATCTGACCATTCCTCAGAAGCATTAATGCTAATGGCTGCGGTTTAAAAGTCAATCTCAAACTTCGGTTTTGCCGCGGTGCGAGCAAAGTTGCACAGATTTTGTGCGATCAAAGT
>JBDRSI010000149.1:0-11120 GCA_043825055.1 Verrucomicrobiota bacterium | reverse complement strand
CAAAATGCGTCTCGCGATGCCGGCGATGGCCGTGTTGCGTTGAGGACGCTTTGGCCGGTGCCTGGATTTGTAGCCGCGCCCGTGAGGGCGTGGATTCTTCCGGTGGCCACGGCGTCACCGCCGCGGCTACATGCAAAAGATGCCGCTTTGGGCGGACGACGACTCGGCCGGTGCCGACGACTTGGCCGGTGTCTGGAGAAAGGGCGCTCATGCATACGCCGGTCATGGTGCGGGAAATCCTGGCCTTGCTGGCGATTCGATCGGATGGCACGTACGTGGATGGCACCGTGGGTGGCGGGGGGCATGCTCGCGCGATTCTGGAACGGTTAGGCCCTCGCGGTTTTTTACTGGCGCTGGATCGCGATACGAACGCCATCGCGATAGCGCGTGAAGCTTTGGCGGCATGGTCGGCACAGTGTTGCTTTGAGCAGGGCAACTTTGCCGATCTGAAGCCTCTGGCAGAAAGGCATGATCTTCAGGCGCTGGACGGTGTGCTCCTCGATTTGGGTATGTCGTCTCTGCAGGTGGACCAGGCCGAGCGGGGCTTCAGCTTTATGCAGGACGGGCCTCTGGATATGCGCATGGACCTGCACCAGCCGACAACGGCCGCCCATTTAGTGAATTCACTGGGCGAGGAGGCCTTGGCCGAGATCATTCGCTCCCTGGGCGATGAGCCGGCCTCGCGTCGGATTGCGCGGGCGATTGTGCGGGAACGTCGGCAAGGGGCGATCCAGACCACTGGGCGCCTCGCGGACCTGGTGGTTCGCGTCCTGGGGGCGCGGCACGGGCGGATTCATCCGGCCACGCGCACATTCCAGGCGTTGCGGATGGCTGTCAACCGCGAGCTGGAATCACTGACCGAGGGACTGGAGGCGGCAATCGGCTTGCTGAAGCCGGGGGGCCGTCTGGCGGTTCTAAGCTATCACAGCCTGGAAGATGGCTGTGTCAAACGAACAGGGAAGGAGCACATTGGCCGGTGGATGTCCCTGCCGGCCGGGGGTGAACGCTGGGAAGGAACCCAGCCGCTTGTGCGCTGGATTACGCCAAAGCCATTAACGGCAACCCCGGAAGAAATTTTGCGGAACCCGAGATCACGATCAGCCAAATTGCGTGTAATCGAAAGGATAGACTTCAATCATGGCCAAACATAACCGGCGCAAAAAAACCGAAGGCTTTGTAATCGCACTGCCCTGGGCGGCGGTACTGATGGGCGTCGTGGTCCTGATGCTCATGTACGTCTGGCTCGATGCGCGCGGCCAGGCCCTGGGTAGCCGGATTAAATTTTCGGAACAACAGCGCGCGAAAATTCAGAAGCGATATGATTACGAATTGTGGAAATGGGAAACCCTGAAGTCGCCGTCCAGTATTGAAAAGGCGCTCTCCCAGAACCGTGTTGCCATGATTTGGCCGGAAGAAGGCCGCCTGGTCCGTCTGCAGGAACCAGAACTGGCCGCTGAAAACGCGCGCCCCTACAGCCGACAGATGGCCCAGCTTGCGCAGCTCCCAAGGTTTGTTGTGAATGATTGAACGGAGATATAGGAACCGCCTGATCGGTTTGGCTATACTTATGATGCTGGCATTGGTCGGCGTCAGCACCCGCTTGGTCTATCTGCATTTTCACCTTGGTCCCGGTGTGGATCGTGGCGCCCGGATCACCGCCATGCGTCAGTTCCGGGAAAAGCTTGCGGTGGGTCGTGGAAAAATCCTGGATCGTAACGGCAATGTGCTGGCTCTGGATCTGGTGAAAAAAGAGCTGTGTGCCAGTCCCATCGAAATTGCCAGCAACCGCAATGCCCAGGCCGTGGCTGAAGCCATCGGCCGGATCCTGAACGTGGAGCCGCGTGTGCTCATGGACCGGATTAACCGGCCGGGACGTCAGTTCGTCTATGTAACCGGATTCGGCCATGTGCTTGAGGACGATCAGGCCGAGGCCCTGCGACGCGCGAAACTGCCCGGTGTGTTCCTGAAGGACGCCATGGTGCGGTCGTATCCGCGCGGCGCCAGCCTGTGTCATGTGCTCGGGTATGTCAACCTGGAGACCGAGCGTAACGGCTGTGCCGGGATCGAACAGCGCTGGGACCGTTATCTGCGGGGCGTGCCGGGGTTGCTGATCGGTGAGCGGGACGGCCGCCGCCACGAAATGTATGACCGCCGTCTGCTGGAAATCAAGTCGCGCCCCGGCGCCAATGTCACGCTGACGATCGATCAGTATGTGCAGTTCATCGTCGAGCGCGCGCTGGAAAACGCCGTGCGCGAACAGCGGGCCACGGCGGCCTGGGCGATCGTCGAGCGCGTGCGCACGGGCGAAATCCTGGCGATGGCCAATATCCCCGCTTTTGACCCGCGTGCGTTTCGAACGACGCCGCCAGACACCATGCGCAATCGTTGTATTGCCGATATTTATGAGCCGGGGTCCACGTTCAAGATAACCGTCGTGGCGGCCGCCCTGAATGAAAAACTGGTGGCGCCTGCCCAAATATTCGATTGTGAAAACGGTGCCTGGTTTTACGCGCGGCGTACCTTGCACGATTTTCATCCCTATGGCAATTTGTCCGTGGCCGATATCATCAAAAAATCCAGCAATATCGGTGCGGCCAAAATAGCCGTGCTCCTGGGCGATGAGCGCCTGTATGCCTATTTGAAGCAGTTTGGCATTGGCGAACGCACCGGCATCGAATTACCGGGTGAGGAGGCCGGCTTGCTGTATCCAGTCTCGAAATGGACCGCCCTTTCGCCGACGCGCATCGCAATCGGCCATGAAGTGGCGGTTACCGCCTTGCAAATGCTGGGCGCGCTCTGTGCCATCGCCAATGACGGGGTGCGTATGAAACCGCAGATTGTCCAGCAGATTACTGACGCGGATGGGCGCGTGTTGTATCAGCAGTCCCCCGTGGCCGTCAGCCAGCCCATCCGTCCGGATACGGCCCGGCTCATGAAAAGTCTGCTGGTCCGTGTTACCGAAGAGGGTGGTACAGGTACCCGCGCCCGGGTCGAAGGCTATAACGTGGGCGGCAAAACCGGCACCGCCCAGAAGGCCGTCCCGGGTGGATATTCCGATACGCTGAACATGTCCTCTTTCATGGGATTTATTCCGGCCGAGGATCCACAACTCGCGATCATCGTGGTCCTGGATGAACCCAGCAACGATGTGCGCACGGGTGGGTACGTGGCCGGGCCGGTGTTCAAGGAAATTGCCGAACAAGCCGTGCGGTACCTGGATATTGCGCCCCAAAACGATGCCGCCGTGGCCGGTCGGTCCGGTATGGACGCGCATCGGGGAATTTGATGAAACTAAACACACTGCTCACAGTCATCAAACCGCTGACGGTCGGCGGGTCAGGGGATCCGGACATCAAGGGCTTGGCGTATGACTCTCGCAAGATCAAACCTGGATTTATGTTCTTTGCCCTGCATGGCCAAAACCAGGATGGGAACCAGTTTGTCCAGGATGCGGTGACGCGGGGCGCCGCCGCCGTGGTCTCAGACCAAACCGCCCCGGTCAGCCACGGTCCCGCGATCATCATCCGTGTTAGCGATCCGCGGCAGGCCATGGCGGAGCTTGCCGCCGCGTTTTATAATAACCCCTCGGCCAGTCTGCAGGTGGTTGGCATCACGGGCACCAATGGCAAAACCACCACGGCATTTATGCTGCGTGATATTTTTGCCGATGCCGGCCGACGCACGGGCCTGATCGGTACGGTGGCCTACGAAATCGGCGACCGGACGATTCCGGCCGGCCGCACAACCCCTGAATCCGTTGACCTGCAGGATATGCTGGCCCAGATGGTGCATGTTGGTTGCCAGAATGCCGTCATGGAGGTCTCGTCGCACGCGCTGATCCAGAAGCGTGTCGGGGGTATTGATTTCGATGTTGCCGTATTTACCAACCTGACGCACGACCATCTCGAATACCATGCGACAATGGAAAATTATTTTCAGGCCAAGGCGCTGTTATTCCGGAGTTTGAGCCGGTGTCGTAAAAAACCGGTGGCGGTTGTCAACCTGGATAATCCCTATGGCCGCAAGTTGGTCCGGGACGTGCCGCTCGAGGCGGACCTGATCACCTATGCCACCGGCCAGGCAGCCGACGTGCGCGCCGTCAATCTGCAGATCACGTCTGCCGGCAGTGTCTTTGACGTGTGTAGTCCCTGGGGCGAAGCCCAGGTCAAGCTGAAACTCCTGGGCCATTACAATGTCAGTAACGCGCTGGCGGCCTTGGCCGCGGCGGGGGGCGCCGGTGTGCCGCTGGCGCGCGCGGCCCGGGTGGTGTCCCGGATGATGGCCGTTCCCGGTCGGTTGGAAGAAATTTCCATTGAGGGTGGGTTCCAGGTGTTCGTGGATTATGCGCACACGGAGGATGCCTTGCATAACGTGCTGTCCACGTTGCGCGCAATCACGTCAGCAAAGCTCATCGTGGTCTTCGGATGTGGCGGCAACCGCGACCGTAAAAAGCGGCCGCTTATGGGCGCCGTGGCCGCGCGCCTGGCCGATTATGTTCTGCTGACGTCCGATAATCCCCGCAAGGAAAACCCGATCGAGATCATTGCCCAGATCCGCGCGGGATGCAAGCACAGCGACAATGTGGAAGTTGTCGAGGATCGCCACGAGGCCATCGTTTGCGCGCTTTCCCTGGCGGAGACGGGCGATGTGGTGCTGATCGCCGGCAAGGGCCATGAAAACTACCAGGAGTTTGCCAATACCGTTATTCCCTTTGACGATCGGCAGGTCGTGCGGGAATGTCTGGGAATCAGTCATGCCTGATTTTAATGCCCGGGAAGTGGCGCAATGGACCGGCGGAAAGTGGTGCTTCGGCCAGCCCGGCGCCATTGCGGGGGTGTCCACCGATAGCCGCACGCTGTGCCGCGGCGCCCTGTTCGTGGCTTTGCGTGGGCCATTATTTGACGGGCACTCCTTTATTGGCGAGGCCTTTGCGCGGGGCGCGGTTGGCGCCGTGATCAGTGAAAATGCGGACGCCATGCCGCGCGCGGACCGTCCTTTGTTGCGCGTACCGGATACCGCGCAAGCTCTGCGGGATATGGCCGCTAATTACCGCCGCCGAATCCAAGTCGCAATCGTGGCCGTCACGGGCAGTGTCGGTAAGACCACGGTAAAAGAAATGGTGGCTGATGTCCTGGCGCGGCGCCTGCGGGTTGCCCGCACGCGGGGCAACTGGAACAACGAAATAGGATTGCCGTTGAGCCTGCTGGCTATGGAACCGGAAACCCGTGTCGGCGTCTTCGAGCTCGGCATGAACCATCCGGGGGAACTGGCATCGCTCTGCCGCATGCTTCAGCCCGATTGGGGCCTGGTAACGACCATCGGTCCGGTGCACTTGGAATTTTTTAAGTCCGTGGAGGCGATTGCCGCCGAGAAGAGCACATTGCTCAAGAGCCTGCCTTCCGGGGGCGTGGCGGTTCTACGTTGCGATGAACCATATTTTGAAATTTTGCGCGCCGCTGCCCCGTGCCGGGTCATTACCTTGGCATTGAACGGTGCGGCGGATTATATGGGTTTTCCTCCGGATGCGCAGGGCCAAATGGAAATCCGCGAACGCGCGACGGGCGAAGCCTGTCGCCTGCAGGCGCCCCTGCCGGGTGCGCACCATGCGGCCAATACCCTGTATGCCGCGGCCGTGGGCCGTGCGCACGGCCTGGCCTGGGAGGAAATCCGGGCCGCGCTGGAGAGATATCGTTCCCCGCCCATGCGCTGGGAACGGCAGATCGTGGCCGGTGTGACCATTATTAATGATGCCTATAACGCCAATCCCGTGAGCATGGCCGCCGCCTTGCGGACCTTTGCGGAATTGCCGGTTACGGGAGGGCGCTGGCTGGTGCTGGCGGGTATGCTGGAATTGGGACCTTCGGAAGAGCAGTGGCACCGGGACTTAGGGAAGTCGCTTGTGCCGGGACCATGGGCTGGTATTATAACGGTCGGGTCGCTGGGGGCTGTTATCGCCCGCGAAGCGGTGAACGCTGGCGTGAGCGCGGCGCGCGTTTTTCCCTGTGCCGACAATGGCGCGGCGGCCGAAGTCCTTGCTCCGCGCCTGCAGCCCGGCGATGCCGTGTTGGTGAAAGCCTCCCGCGGCCAGCATCTGGAACAGGTCCTGGCGTTGTGGAAGGAACGGATGGCTTTGAATCAGATAGATTAGGCGGCCAAGGGCAGCGACAAAGAAAATCATGGATTCCCGATCAAGTCGGGAATGACAAACACGCGCACCCATTCTGTCATTCCCGTGAAAACGGGAATCCAGGATGTGTATTACTTTGAAATTCCTAACGTAAATTTAGCCAAAGGAAGCATGCATGTTTTATTACCTCCATTTGCTTTCGGACGATATTTCCTATTTCCGCGTTTTTCAATATATTACCGTCCGGATTGTGGCCGGCGCCGGCACGGCGTTCCTGATCAGCCTGGTGTTGGGGCCCTGGGTCATCCGCCGGCTGACGCGCCTGAGCGGCGGCGACCGCTATTGCGGCGGTGACCGCTATAAGGAAGACCTGCCCACGCTCGATACCTTGCGCGGCGACAAGAAAAAAAACACCCCAATCATGGGCGGCCTGCTTATTATCCTGGCAATCGTTAGCGCCTGCCTGCTCTGGGCCGTTCTCACCAGCCCCATTCTCTGGATGGCCCTGCTGACCTTGTGCGCGATGGGCGCCATCGGGTTTGCCGACGACTATATCAAGATGGTTAAGCGGGATTCGAAAGGATTGCGCGTTCGGACCAAACTGCTGTTACAGGCGCTCTGGGTGGTGCTCCTTACAGGGGTTCTACTGGTCCTGCCAGCCACCCGTGATCATGTGCGCCAGTTGATGGTGCCCTTTTTCAAAACGCCGATTATTCCGGAAATGTGTTTGGTGTGCGTTTTTCTGTTTGTGGCACTGGTTGTGATCGGCGCCAGCAATGCCGTTAACCTGACCGACGGTCTGGATGGGCTGGCCATCGGCTGTGCCAGTTCCGTGACGCTGGCGTACATGGTCATGGCTTACGTGGCCGGACATGCCGTGCTTGCGGCGTACCTGCAGGTTCCTAATGTGCTTGGAGCGGGTGAGTTGGCCGTCTTCTGCGGATGCATGCTGGGCGCCTGCCTCGGTTTCCTCTGGTTTAACTGCCATCCGGCTCTTGTTTTCATGGGTGATACCGGCAGTCTGGCGCTGGGCGGCGCAATTGGCTGTGTGGCTGTGTTGATCAAGCAGGAACTGACGCTGGTTGTCGTCGGCGGGGTGTTCGTGCTGGAAGCCTTAAGCGTTATCCTGCAGGTTGGTTTCTTTAAATGGAAGCGCCGCCGTATTTTTGTGTGCTCCCCGATACATCATCATTTCGAGTTGAAGAAAGGGCCCTGGAGCGAAACGCAGGTGACGGTCCGGTTTTGGATCATTTCCATCATTTTTGCGCTCATCGGCGTCCTTCTGCTGAAAATCCGGTGACTGCAGGTGGGTCGCATGCAATTTTACAAAACAGCCCTGGTCCTCGGCCTGGCTTCCAGCGGCGAAGCCGCCGCCCGGCTCCTGCTGGCCGAGGGTGCGCAGGTCGTTGTCATGGATCGCGGGGATTCGGAAATCCTGTGTCGGCGCGCCGCCGCTTTGCAGGCCCTGGGCGCCGAGGTGCGCCTGGGAGTTACGTCGCCGCCGCAGGGGAATTTTGAAATCGCCATCGTCAGTCCCGGCATTCCGGCGGCGTCCGACACGGTGAAGTCCGTTATGACCCGGGGCATTCCGGTTGTTTCGGAACTGGAACTGGGCTGGAGCCGCTCCGCTTGTCGGGTGTTGGCGATCAGCGGCTCGAACGGTAAAAGCACGCTTGTTAAACTGTGTGCGGAAGCGCTGGCGCAGGCCGGTTGCTCGGCGGCAATTGCGGGGAATTACGGCCCGCCAATCTCCGCTGTGGTCAGTGAAGCACCCCGCGGCAAGCCGCTGGACTGGCTGGTGCTGGAAGTCAGTTCCTTTCAATTGGAAACCGTGCAGGCGTTCCGTCCTGACGTGGGGGTTTTGCTGAACGTGACGCCGAATCATCTGGACCGCCATGGGGATTTCCAAACCTACCGGCAGATAAAGTCCCGCTTATTTGCGCGCATGACGCCGGTGGACACCGGTGTTACGGACCGGAACATCCTGCCGGAGATTCGGACCCTGGCCGGTTCGACCAATCGCTGGATCGCGGCGGGTGTGCACCCGGCGGCGGGCGTGGACCCGACATCGGGTGTGCACCCGGCGCCGGAATTCTTTTATCAGTCCGGTGCGATTCACAATTCGCTTGACCGGGAAAGGATTGAATTACGCGGCACGCTGTTCGATAACGAGATCATGGGCCTGACTGCTGCCGCTGCCGCCGCCGCGCTCTCGGCCTGCGGCGTGGAGGGGCGGTGCCGACGACTCGGCCGGTGCCTGGCGGCGGCCGCGCGCACCTTCCAGCCCCTGCCGCATCGCCTGCAGGATGTCGGCGCGGTGCGTGGTATTCGGTTTGTGAATGATTCCAAGGCCACGAATCTGGCGGCCATGATGGCGGCGCTGACCATAACGCGCGGCCCTGTCCGGCTCATTGCCGGCGGCCTGCCCAAGTGCGAATCCTATGGGCCGGCCCGGGAACTGCTGGCGGAAAAAGTGACGACTGTTTACCTGATTGGCCAGGCGGCCGAAGCCATGGCTACGGCTTGGCGCGGAACAACGCCCTGCGTGATGGGCGGAACGCTTGAGCAGGCTGTGGCGCAGGCCTGGCGGGAGGCCCGGCCGGGCGATACGATTTTGCTTTCGCCCGCCTGCGCCAGCTTCGGCCAGTTTCGCAGTTTCGAGGAGCGTGGCGAGCGGTTTATAAACGCGATTCGAGCGCTGTCATAGCGATGGGTGGCTGCTGAAAAAAAACTTGACACCGCCGGGGCGATGATGGATATTCATATAAGTAGATTTATTTATTTAACAACCGCTCTCATTGAACGCAAAGGAGGAGTAATGAAAACGTCGTCTTTGTTAATTACCGTTGTTGTTATGTTGCACTGCGCCGCCCTCGGGGCTTTGTTCGTTATCCAGGGGTGTGGCACCACGGCCCGGATGGGAACCCCGCCTCCGGCGGCGACGATGCCAACCATGCCGCCCACGACCAAGGAAGCCGTGACTTACCCGCCGCCGAAGCCGGTGGCAAAGGCGCCCGTCGCCAAGTCCGTGTCCAAGGAATTATCCAAGGCCTTGGAAACAACGGAATATGTCGTGCGGTCCGGCGACTCCATCGGGAGGGTTGCCAAACAGTATGGGATTTCCCAAAGCGAGATTATTGATCTGAACAAGCTGTCCGATCCGAACAAACTGCGCATCGGCCAGAAGCTGATATTGCCGGGACGCCTGAAAATTAAAGCCGCGTCGGCGGCACCGGCCGCGCCGGCCAAGCACTCTGCGAAGCCCAAAGCAGTTGAGACCCCAGTCGCACCGGCCGAGTTGTTGGCAGCGGCCGCTCCGGACGAAGAGGCCGCATCCTCGGAGTTGTTGGTGCCTGCAACGGCGGAATCCGTGTCCGCCCCTGCATTGGCCGCCGGCAAGGAGTATGTGGTTCTGAAGGGCGACAGTCTTTCCAGGATTGCGAAGAAATGCGGTACGAAAATCAGCGCCTTGCGGGAAGCCAATAAACTCCAGGGCGACAAGCTGAAGATCGGGCAAAAGCTGATCATTCCGGAAGCCACGGCTGTGTCCGCGGTTTCACCGGCCGCGTCGGCGGCACCGGCTGCGTCCATGACAATTCCAGCGCCGGCAGAATCGGTGGCCACGCCGGCCGCGGCGGCGCCGATGTCCATCACCAGTTCAGGCATTACGCACATCGTTCAGCCGGGCGAGGATATTAATTCCGTTGCCAAGTTGTATGCGGTGACCATGGATGAAATCGTCGAGCTCAACCAGCTTGGCGCCAATCGCACGGTTAAGGTGGGGCAACGGCTCAAGATTCCCTGACGCGGGCCTTTGGTCACAACAATTAGCTCTTTATCTGTTCGATGTGCCCAGATGACCGAGACGGGTAATGTGGAAAACTCCCACCGTTTTAATTCTCATTGTTCTGTTCCTGCTGGCCTTGGGCATTGTTATGCTGGCCAGCACCAGCGGCATCAAGGCCGCCGCGCTTTACGATGATCCGAATTATTTTGTCAAGCGCCAGGCGTTATGGCTTCTGATCGCGGTGATTGTGGGCGGCTTGGCCTGCAAAATGGACTACCATCGCTGGCGTCCCCTGGCGCTGGTTTGCCTCGTGGCGTCGGTTAGTCTCCTGACGCTGGTGCTGGTTCCCGGCATCGGCTCCAAGATCGGCGGCAGTCGGCGCTGGTTCCATCTCGGAATCCTCAGTGTTCAGCCCTCGGAGTTGGCCAAGTTCTCGCTAATCCTGGTTTTGGCGTGGTGGATGGCGCGCGAGAAATGGCATGTGCGCGAATTCTGGAGGGGCGCCGTGGTGCCGCTGGCCATAATCGGGCTGGTGGCAGGCCTGGTCTTCATCGAGCCTGATTTCGGCACTGCCTTGCTCTGCGGCGTGGTGGGGCTGGCGATCCTGTACGCGGGTGGGACGCGGTTGGTCTATCTGGCCGTATTTGCCGTAATCGGCTTCAGCGGGTTCGTGGCGGCCGTCATGCGCGATCCCGTGCGCATGAACCGGATCGTGGCGTTTTTAAATCCGGAGCAGTATGCGCAGACATATGCCTTCCAACTGCTGAGTGCGATCAACGCTTTCATTGCCGGCGGTCCCATGGGCGTGGGGCTGGGCGGCAGTATCCAGAAGCACTACTATCTGCCGGAGGCTCACACGGATTTCATTTTCGCCATCATCGGCGAGGAATTGGGCGTCGCGGCCACCCTGGCGGTGGTGCTGATGTTTGCCGGGCTTTTTGTCTGCGGCTTGCGGATCAGCCTGCGGGCGCCGGATACGTTCGGGCGGATGTTGGCGTTCGGCATTACCCTGATGATCACCCTGCAGGCCATCATCAATATCGGGGTGGTCATCGGCCTCCTACCGACCAAGGGGTTGCCCCTGCCGTTCATCAGCGCAGGCGGCTCCAGCCTGATCATTTCCCTGCTGGAGATCGGTGTGCTGTATAATATTGCCTTACATGCGCACGGTCGGGTGGGGGCTGCGGAAACCCAGGCCATCAAAGA
>JBDRSI010000148.1:0-3531 GCA_043825055.1 Verrucomicrobiota bacterium | reverse complement strand
CCGACGGCCCCGATCATCCGTATGCCGTAACAAAGTATTTGCCGGCCGAAAAAGGCGCCTTGGACCGTTTGCATATTCCCGCGCCCAAAAAGGATGGCCGCATGCCGATGCTTTTGGAGGCACAGAAACGCATTCGCGATCGCTGGGGGGACCGGGTTGTCATCAGCAAGAGCGTGGCGGCGCCTTTTTCAGGTCTCACGTTGCTGTACGGGATCAACAACACCATGCTGATGACTTGTGACGCCCCCGATTTATTAAAAAAGAGCATGACGTTTCTGGAGGAGTTGGCTATTACCTGGGGCCGTGCGCTTATCGAGGCTGGAACGGATGTCATCTGGCTGGGGGATTGCAGTGCATCCAGCCGATTTATATCCCTAGAAATGTATCGCGAGTTCGCCATGGAACCAGCCCGCCGCGTAATTTCAGCATTGAAACAAGCCGGCGGTATCGTCATCTATCACGCGGGTGAAAACCGTCTGCCGTTCCTGGTGGAGACCGCCAAACTGGGTGCGGATATCCTGTCGGTTGAAGGCGGTATTAATCTGGCCGAGGTCAAGAATGCCTTGGGACCGCACATGGCACTGTCGGGCAACCTGGATGGAATCAAGGAAATCTGGCAGAGCCAACCGCAGGACATCGGACAGAGGGTTCGGCAACTGGTGCGGGACGTGGCCATTAAAGGCGGGGTGATTGTCAATACAGGCGAAGGCATACCCGAACAGACGCCCGTGGCTAATGTGCTCGCAATGATCCAAGGCATCCGCAACGCCTGGCCCGCGGCACACTCCCCGTGAAGAAGATGGCTAATTCAATGTATAGGAATTAAAAGTTCAGACTGGATTCCCGCTGGAGTTTACCCCGTGCTTTGACACGGGGCGGGAATGACCCCGCTTTGCTCGGAGGCTACGCGGGGCAGGCAGAATAGGTACGCGTAATTGTCATTCCCGATCTAATCGGGAATCCAGAAATAGTCGCCGCCTTTGGCGGGCTAATTCAATATTCGGTCATGTGAAAATCCTCAAGGAGATTGCGCGATGACAGCTCAAGAACGGTTCTTGACGGTATTGAAAGGCGGGATTCCCGACCGCGTTCCCTCTTTTGAACTGCTCGTTGACCGCGGGTTTCGGAAAGCGGTCAATCCGGAACTGGATTTTTACGACTTCCAGGAAGCCATGGGCTTTGACATGGTCCTATTCGGTTTAGGAAGCAGTGACGAGCCCACAAAATGGGAAAACCAAGAAAAACAAATCTTTCGCGACAAATGGGGTGTCCGGCAACAGTTTACAGGTGAAATGATGCCGTCGATCATTGACCAGTCCCCGCGGATTGGCTCATTGGAGGAATTATCCCATTATCACCCACCCGATCCGGCACACCCCGCCATGCTCAATCAGGTGCGCAACGTCGTCACGCGGTTCAAGGGCAAAATGGCGATTGGTTTTCTGGGAGAAGCAACGTTTGCGGTGCAACAATATCTTCGCGGCGGGCTGGAACAACTCATGATTGATTACGCGCTGGGTGAAGAATTGCCGAAAAGGATTGCCGTCATGGCGGCGGATTATTATTGCGAACTGTATCGCAATGTCATTCGGGAAGGGGTGGAGGTCATCGTGCTGGGAGACGACTATGCGGGGAAAAGCGGGCCGTTCATGTCACCGGCCCATTTTCGAGAGTACATCTATCCGGGACTAAAGCGTGTTGTCCAAACCTGCAAGCAAGCTGGCGCCCGGGTCATCAAACACAGCGACGGCGACCTCTGGAAACTGCTGGATATGATTGTCGAGTCCGGTGTGGATGCCCTCGGCCCCCTGGAACCTTTGCCCACGATGCGGTTATCCCGAATTAAAGCGGCCTATCCGAAGGTAACCGTGGTGGGGAACATTGATGTCGCCTTGCTTTCGACCGGCACGGCGGACCAGGTTCGGCAACGCACCCGGGAGTGCCTGGCCGATGCCGCACCCGGCGGCCGATTTATCCTTTCTTCAGGCAACAGCATTGCAAGCAGTGTGCAACCGGAATTGTATCGGACAATGGTCGCAACCAAGAATCGTCATGGGGATTACCCCATGCCGATAACAACATAAGGAATCCATATGAAAACCAGAAAATGCTCTGATCGGGAAAAAGCCCGGCTTAAACGGGATGCCTTGAAATTCATTATCCCCCATTTTGCAAGCAACGCGGAGTTGGCTCAAGGCGTCAAAATATTTACGCGCGGCAAAGGCTGTTATGTCTGGGATATTGACGGCAAGAAATATTTTGATTCCTTTGCGACCCTGCTCACAACCGTATGCGGGCATAATCGCCCGGAAGTCACCCGGGCCGTGAAGGAACAGATGGAGCGCCTGGAATTTTTCCCCAATTATGTGGATGCCTTTACCGAACCCTTGATCAAGCTGGCCAGGAAGCTGGCTGACATCCTGCCGGGAGACCTGTCGGTGAGCTTCTTTGTCAACAGCGGCTCGGAGGCCAACGAAACCGCCATGAAAATGGCGCGCCAGTATCACATAGAACGTGGCCAGCGCACCCGTTACAAGTTTATTGCGCGCCGGGATTCCTACCATGCCACAACCCTTGGGGGCGGATCCGTAACCGGTTTGAAATGGTTCCGGGAATACTTTGAACCGCTTTTGCCCGGGTGCTTATTTGTATCCGCCGCCCGGGAGAAAGACCGGCCGCCGAACATGGATTCAACAACCTATGGCCGGCAACTGTTGCGCGAGATAGAGGCGCTGATTCAGCAGGAAGGTCCGGAATCGATTGCCGCCATGATCATGGATCCGCTTCCCGGATCCAACACCGGCTATCCGATGCCGCCGCAAGGATACCTGGAAGGCGTCCGGGCACTCTGCGACAAGCACGGCATTCTATTGATTTTCGACGAGGTCCAGACCGGGTTTGGCAAAACCGGCAAATGGTTTGCCTGCGAGCATTGGGGCGTCACACCGGACATCATGACGCTGGGCAAGGGTTTGACCGGCGGATTCATTCCCCTGGGAGCGACCGTGACAACGCCGAAGGTTGCCGCGGTGTTTCGTCAAAAGCCGGGTTGTGAATTTCGTTCCGGCAGCACCTATGGCGGGCATACGGTCGCTTGCGCGGCCACACTGGCGAATATCACCATTATTGAAAAGGAACAATTGGTTGCTAACGCCCGGGTTATGGGCGCATATATCCGCAATAAACTGGAAGCCCTGAAGCAACGCCACGCCATGGTGGGGGAAATCAGCGGCATCGGGCTGTTGCTGGCCGTGAAGCTGATGGCCGACCGCCAGACGCAAAAGCCGTTCGATCCAAAGCTTGGCATTGGCCGCTGGATCAGGGATTGGTGCTATCGGCATGGCATGATCCTGCGGAATAACGGGGACATCCTGGTCATCGCCCCTTCCTTGATTATTTCCAAAACCGAAGCCGATTTCATGCTGGCGTTGATTGAAAAAGCCATCCGGCAAGCGTCGGCTCGATTTCACGTATAAAAACAATGTAACTACTCGCCACTGATGGCACGGATAACAGAGGCACAGGTCATAC
>JBDRSI010000147.1:0-6582 GCA_043825055.1 Verrucomicrobiota bacterium | reverse complement strand
GCACCTGAAACCCCGGCAACCAATGGCTCCAGAGCGCAGCTAAAATGTTCGGACCTTCCAATTCTTCCATAATTCCACCCATCCACCCGTCGTGCAACCTGCTCAGGATCCGGCTTGACAGCCGTGGGCACTCCTCCTTCGTCCCGATCACGACTACGGAGGACAGGCCCGCCCGCGCTGAATCAGCGCCCATAGAATCGTCATCAGTCCCAATACACCCAGGGTCGTAATCGCCATCGTCATGTTGCCTTTTTTCAAAATGACATAGATGCCCACGGCGATCAGAATGTAACGGATCGCGTAACTGCCCACTACGGCCAGCGTCGCCTTGGCACGCTGAGGGCATTTAACGGCAAACCGCACGCCGGTCCGCAACACCAATGCATTGATAACACCCAGCACGGCACCGATTAAAAGACCGACCACTATGTCCGCGACAGCCATCCTGTGCGTCTCCTTTGATAGCCGGCCATCGGTTTGATTTTGAATCCGTCGCCGTCGAGCGGCATCGTAAATTTGATACGCCTAATTGAGTTAAAAATAGCGACTCAATGCGCGCAGGTCAAGCCCAGACCCAGTGACCCAAAGCCGTGCGTAACAACGCGCGGATTTGGGTAATTGCTGCGGCGGATTTATCCTACGCGAAAATGCTAATTGACTGGGACCATCAAGAGGATCGGTCATAGGACAGGCCATCCTGACCGTTGGGTGAGCATACGATCGTTGACGCGGCCAATTACGGACACCGGCGCGATGCTGATGGTCGCTGACCGGTGTTGGGCGCAGGAATTCATTCCCCGCTTATTCCGGCAGGGCCGGCTTGCTCAGGCAAATCTTATAGTTTGTTACCGGTTTCGATCCGCATCAAGCTGCAACGCATCCTTTTCCGAGCGGTGCGAGGGACGGGAACGGGACACGGAAACAAAGATATTTAGAAATCCGGCGGCGATGCCGACGAGCAGAAGCAGGATGGTGAACCAGGGACTCGTATTCAGCCAACGATCCAGATTGTAGCCGGCGAAGAGCCCCAGGAAGGTGCAACCGACCAGCGTAAAACCCAAAGACCCCATGGTCGCCAGACCTTGCCAGACCGTTTGCCCCGCCATCATTTTTCGCGCCCCCGCGGGAGTGAAGGTTCCGTCACCAGCCGACTCAAGCGTCGGGTGCGGAGGGCGGTTTTTTTTCATCGGATGTCTCGCCTTCCTCGCGGCCCTTTTTAAACTCGCGCAGGCTTTTGCCCAGCGAGCGCGCCAGATCCGGCAGGCGTTTGGCACCAAACAACAACAGGACGACCAGCAAAACTAACAGGATTTCCGGCCAGCCAATGTTCATAATGCCGCTCCTTTCCGAATGCGTTCTTTTTCTTCCTCCGCGCGGGCCTTGATTTTTTCAATTTCCGCGCGTTGCTCGGCCTTAATCGGCTCGATTTTTTCCGGATCCTCTCCCGCTTTCGCCAGTCGATCGCTTCCCAGGATTTCCCACTCCGCCAGCTTGGCCTTTGTTTTGCGATCAACCTCCGCCAAAGCGGCTTTCTGTGCATCGGTCAGCTTGGTCCGCGCTCCGTCACACTGGGCCAGGCGTTCCATGGCCAGGTCTAACGCGCTCTTCAACGATTTACCGGCGGATTTCATATTGGCATTAATCCTGTAAAAATAAAGATTGCCTTCAACCTTACTGCCCCCGTACATTAAGGCCATGCCGGGTTTTCGTCAAGATGAGTTTTTCATGCGGCAAGCCCTTCAGCAGGCGGCCCTGGCAGTCGAAGCCGGCGAGGTGCCGGTCGGCGCAATCGTGGTCCGCGCGCAGACTGTCATCGGCCGCGCGTATAACCAGGTGGAACTGCTGAAAGACCCGACCGCCCATGCCGAAATGATCGCCATCACCCAGGCGACGAGCGCAATCGGCGACTGGCGCCTCACGGACACCGTCCTCTACGTCACGAAAGAGCCCTGTCCCATGTGCGCGGGCGCCATTGCCCTGGCCCGGATTCCCAAGGTAGTGTTCGGCGCCTATGATCCGCAGAATTCAGGCACCATCAAGGCTGCAGAAGTCCAAGGCGGGGTGCTTGAGGAAGAATGCAGGAAATCACTTCAGGGATTTTTTAAAACCTTAAGGGCGCAAGCAAAAGATTCATCACAGCAATAAGTTGTCCAACCCCGCGAAGATCGCGGATATCACGCTTCGTTCGCCACTTCTTTGGCGATTTGCTCCCAGATGGTCAGGCGCTGCGGCTGGTATTTGACGGTACTGATGTCCTTGAAAATGAGTTCGCAGGGCGTCTTGTATTTCCTGCACGTTGCAACAATGTGCTTCAGTTCTTTGCGCACCAACGCTTCATCGAAGTGATCCGTCGCCACAAAGGCGGGATTGGGCTTGGCCGAGAACACAAAGTCGCCGGTCATCTGCGACGCCCCTCTCTCGGCATCCGCCCAAGGACTCATCGAAATCTTGCGCACGTTCTTGATCTTACGCACGATGTCAATCTTCCGGTCCATCGGATCGCAACAGCCGTAGTACACGAGCCCGAACCGTTCCAACAGCGGCTTCATGGGCTCGATCTCGAACTCAGCGTGCATGTCGGGCGAGACGGTCGAGAAGATCTGGGCCAATCCGAAAATCCATACGTCCCCGGCCTTCGCGTTCCTCCCGTCGTATTGTTTCGAGGGTAGTTCATCGGTGTAGGCGCCGGTGCAGTGAACCAGAGGAGCACCCACGTCAAACAGCCCCAGCGTTTCGTATTGATCCACCACGCTGCTCGCCATCTTCACGAACTTGGCGATCACCTTGCGGGAAAATTCGGGGCGGTCAATGATGTCGTAGAGCACCTTCTCCGCGCCGCGCAGCACGGTGATCTGATCCCACATGCCCCCAGACATGCCGTAACCCCAGGCTGGGCCGACAAGGCGCGGAGTCAGAATGCCGTCGAAAATGCCGCCCACGATCTCAAGGCGCTTCCGATCGCCAGCCTCGTCAACCGTCACAACCGGCATGGGAATTCTGTCCAGCGCCTCCTCGTCGGGTATCACGTCCGTGTACTCGTGAGCCACCACGCTGTTGGCGGAGTCTGTGGCGATGGTCCGTTCCACCGGGCGGAGCACCGGCTGGATGTGAACGAGCTTGGGGATTTTTACGCAGTTGTGTATGACCATGTCGCCGCGAAAATGTTTGAACTTGTAGAGCTGCTGTCGCAGGTCGCACTCGATGGACCTCAGAAAGTCGTCCGCACAATGGAGGGTCAGCTCTCCGGTGTCATTGAGTTCGTTCCAGGGAAGCTGGTCGAGCATGATCAGGGGGCGGACCGGCTTGAGCGCGTTCAACCGCTTCCACATGGCGATCATTTCTGCGTTGACATCCAGCGATGCCGCTTCGGCGACCTTCTTCCCAAGTTCGCGCAATATCTTCACATCGTCCCGATTCATCATGTCTCCTTGCCACAGACTGCAGCAGTTGTTGACTCTGATTTTGCCGCGTTGACCATTTTCATATCCATCTCACTTTTCCACCAGTGTTTCGCTGATTTTCATACCGAAATGCCTCCCGCCGGCCTCAAGATGTGCAAGCACCTGATCACCCACCTTAAGCTTAGCCACCGAAACGGGCTGGCCGCCGGGGCGAACAAGATTGATGGTCTCGGCATTCTGAAGATAAACCGATATTGGCCGCCCATCCACTTCGGCGGTTATCAGGATCATGGGTCTGGTTTCAATTTTGCACCGACCGGTTTGTGCCGTTTTCGTCCCGCCTTTGGAATCAATGATCAATACCGGCGTACCCGTCCGCAGGTCGGATAAATAAGCAGTCTTGTTTTCCGGCAATAAAATATAGGCATGCAGCGCGCTGGCGTTTACCCGGAAGGGGCGCGCAGCCACATACTGATTTTCAAGACTTTCCGAATGCACCAGAAAGAAGGCGCTACTGGCATTGCCGATCAGCATGCCCTCGCCGATAGTCATGGCCGAGCAGGTATCTATGCAGACGCGATCGCCCATGCCGCTGGGTTCAATGCGCGTAACGGTGGCGGTTACGAGCTCAATCGGTGGCGAAAGTCCGTGAACCAGGCCGACCACCTTGCGCACCTCGGCCGGATCGCGACCGGCCATCACCACGCCATCCACGCCTTTTTCAAGGATACCCAGCATGGTGCGGGCCTGTTCGACCGTCTGCACTTCCGCCATCAGTCCGCTGCGCTGGGCCAGCAGGTTTTCCAGAGGGATAATCGTCCAATCCTTGAGCCGGAGCCACAATATGACATCGCACGGAACTGCGGCGGCTTTCTGCTCGTCACCTTTGCAGGCGATGTCCAGGCAGCGCACATCGCGGCCCAGAACCATCGCGCCATCCTCAGCCACGGTTGGCATACGGCCCAGTTCCTGGACCTTCGGCGTCACGCCGGGGTCAACCACAACCGCATCCGCCCCGCTTTCAATGGCGGCAATCGCGAGGTGCTTATCCCAGGGCTGAATCTGCACCCACACCTGTTTCATTGTTTCCCCTTCAACGCGCGGACCGCCACGCGCGCGGTGACACTATCATTGACAACCATGGAAATCGCGGCGATCATCCGGGTGGGATTGGCATGCTGAAAGACGTTGCGGCCGATGGAAACGCCGGCGGCGCCGGCCTGGATGGCGCCTTCCACCATGTTCAGGATATCCTCGTCCGACTCCAGTTTCTCGCCTCCGGCAATCACGACGGGCACAGGGCAGCCACTCGTGACCTGCTCAAAGCTTTGCGGAGTGCCAGTGTAATTGACCTTCACGATGTCGGCACCCAGTTCCGCGCCAACCCGCGCCGCGTGCTTGACGTGCGCCACGTCATACTCGCTCTTGATCTTTTCGCCGCGCGTGTACATCATGGCCAACAGGGGCATGCCCCACTGCATGCACTTGCAGCTGATCTGACCGAAATGGTCAAGCATAACGTCGTCCGTCGGCGCACCGAGGTTAACCTGGATGGAAACGCCATCGGCCCCCATTTGCAGGGCTTCTTCCACCGTGCAGACCAGCACCTTGCCAGTGGGGTCCGGTGACATCGAAGTGCTGGCCGATAAGTGGATGATCAGCCCAATATCCTTGCCCGACTGCCGGTGGCCAACCTTGACAATGCCCTTGTGCACGATAATGGCATTGGCCCCGCCGTTAACAACGTTGTCCACGGCCTTCTTCATATCAATCAACCCGCGGATGGGTCCCACGGTGATACCGTGATCCATGGGCACGATGACGGTTTTGCCCGTCTTCCGGTTAATAATGCGTTCCAAACGAATGTTCTTGCCAACCATCATAGTCGGACCTCCAATTCAGTTATTTACGGCAAACCATAGCAAAGATGAGCACGCGATGCCATAAAAACATTTGGCATGGTTCAAAGTTCCGTGTTCCCAGTTCACGGTTGTGTTTTTCGCCGTTTTTATCTAACCTTGAATTTTGAATGGTGAACGTTTTTGAACCATGGCTAATTTTCACGCATAGTTTTTCTCGGAAGGCACAATTACAATTACCACCATGAAGCCACACCCGCTGACCAGACGTGCTATTACCACAACCCCCTTTTTCCTGGGCCTGGATTTCAGCACCCAGGGGCTCAAAGCCACGTTTATTGACGCGGCTGGTCAAGTGCTGGCCGAGCCGTCGGTGTCGTTCGACACCGACTTGCCGGAGTTCAAGACCGTGGGCGGCGTCCATCGCCATGCGGATGGGCTCACCGTCACGGCGCCGCCGCTTATGTGGGTGGCGGCGCTGGATCTGCTATTAGCGCGCATGCAAAAGGAAAACTTGCCGCTGGCCAAGGTCGCCGCCATTTCCGGCTCCGGCCAACAGCACGGCAGTGTGTATCTGCGGCGAGGCGCGCGGTCGCGGCTGGGAGCGCTCGATTCCCGGCGAACCTTGCGGGATCAGCTCCGCGACTTGTTTGCATTTGACGCCGCGCCGGTCTGGATGGATTCCAGCACCAGAGCGCAATGCCGGGAACGGGACACCACCCTTGGCGGAGCGCAAGCCGTGGCGGAACTAACAGGTTCGCGGTCCTACGAGCGCTTCACGGGCAATCAGATTGCCAAAATCTACCAGCAACATCCGGAAGTGTATGCGGCGACCGGCCATATTGCACTGGTCAGTTCATTCAGCGCTTCGCTGTTGATCGGGACTTACGCGCCGATTGAACCGGGCGACGGCGCCAGCATGAACCTGATGAATATCCGCACCCGCCGCTGGGCCCCGGCGGCGCTCCGTTGCACGGCGCCGGGCTTGGAAAAAAGGCTCGGACCGATTGCACCCTCTCATAAAGTCGTCGGCCGCCTGAGCCGCTATTTTACCGACCGCTACGGGTTTGCGCCGCGGACCGACGTCATCGCATTTTCCGGCGACAATCCCAACAGCCTGGCCGCGCTGGGCTTGGCACGCTCCGGCGACATTGCCATCAGCCTGGGCACGAGCGACACGGTCTTCGGCGCGCTTTCCGCCCCAAAACCATCCGCCGCGGAGGGTCACATTTTCGGGAACCCGATCAACCCGCAAGGCTACATGGCGCTCATCTGTTACAAGAACGGATCGCTTACCCGCGAATTTGTGCGCAATGAATTTG
>JBDRSI010000146.1:0-2952 GCA_043825055.1 Verrucomicrobiota bacterium | reverse complement strand
TAAATTCCACGCCGTCCTCCCGAATCGTGCGCATGGTGGCCAGACTGAAAACCTGGAATCCGCCGCTATCGGTCAGGATTGGCCGGCGCCAGCCCATGAAGGAATGCAACCCGCCGGCGCGCGCGATGAGGTCCGCGCCCGGGCGGACATGCAAATGGTAGGCATTGGCGAGAATCATGGAGACACCCAACGCTTCCAGTTCGGCCGGCGTCATGGCCTTGACCGTGGCTTGCGTGCCCACCGGCATGAAGACGGGCGTCTCGACCATGCCGTGCGGCGTCATGAACCGTCCGCGCCGGGCCCGGGAACCGGGATCGCCCTGAAGGATCTGAAAGCTTGATGAACTCATAGCTGCCGTTTATTTTTCACTGGCTATCTGCACTCGATAGAGTAAGTTTAAGCATAGAACTCGATTTGTCAAACCCGGTCAAGATCCTTTACGAAATGCCTCGGTAATAACGATCCATGCTGTCATTCCCGCGAAAGCGGGAATCCAGCATCAATATTGAATATTTCTGGATTCCCGATCAGGTCGGGAATGACATCCGTCCTAATAACGGAAGGGTTACACATTTATGGCCGCCACCCAATTAAAAGTTAAATTATCAGACCATGGCGCAACCTTGCTTGCTTTTCTGGCCGCCCATCAGCAGTTGTCCAATCACAAAGCCAAGGCGCTGCTGGATGCGCGCCGCATCTTTGTGAACGGGCAAAGGATATGGATGGCCCGGCATCGGCTGGATCCAGGCGACTGCGTGGAAATCCAAGAGGCGGATTCGCCATCAGGATTTACCAGTGGCCCCGTGGTATCACGCGGGACAGTCTTATACGAAAGCAGTGATTATCTCATTGCCAATAAACCGGCCGGCATGCTGGCCAATGGACCGCAAAGTATAGAGTTTGGCCTGCGCCGCCTGTTGGGCAACCCGGCCTTGACGGCCGTCCACCGGCTGGATCGGGATACATCCGGCTGTCTCCTGTTCGCCCAACAGGCGCAAGCCGAGGCGCGCATTCGGCCCTTATTTGTTCAACATCGGATCCGCAAGATGTACCACGCCATCGTCAGCGGATTCGTCCCTGATCCGGAACAGGAGATTACCCACCCCATTGAACATCGCAGCGCCCGGACACTGGTCCGAACCCTGGACGCCAACAAGCGGGCCAGCCATTTGTGGATTGAGCTTGAAACCGGGCGCACGCACCAGATCCGCCGACACCTCGTGGCGATTGGCCATCCGCTCCTCGGAGATCAGCAGTATGCCACACGCCGGGAGGTTAGTCCCCAGGAACGCACTATCCGACGCCAGATGCTCCACGCCTATGAACTGGCCTTTCGTCATCCCGTAACCGGGAAACCAGTGCACGCGAAAGCACCCCTGCCGAACGATTTTACGGCGTGCTTGCGGCAATTTGGTCTGACCTGAGCGGATAATTTAGGCGGATAGACTGTGGGCTGTAGACTGCCCGAGCGTCGGCCAGGGACTGTAGGCAGATGCCCATAAGAACGTTGTTCATTTGTCGACAGCATCGCCGCACATCCGGAACCTTCTGTAGATGCCACTGCAAAAAGGATGTATTGCTTTATTGTCCCGCACAAGGTATCGTATCTCCAATAAAGGCGCAATTTTATGCATAAGATAATTAAAGTCATAGTGCTGGATGGCTATCGGCTCGATCTCACTTTTGATGACCAGACGCGCGGCATTGTTGATCTGTCCGGCTTGGTCGGCCGGGGAGTGTTTGCACTATGGCACGACTACAACGTATTTCGAAAGGTGGAGATTGGACAGGCGGGAGAGCTGATCTGGGCGGAACAGTTGGATCTTTGTCCAGACTCCCTGTACCTGAAAGTCACAGGGCGGAAACCGGAGGATGTGTTTCCCGCCTTAAAGCATGAGATGGCTTATGCCTGAAATCTGCAGATTCTTCGGCATCGTGATCAAGATGTTCTGGGATGATCACAATCCTCCCCATTTCCATGCCATCTATGCGGACGAGGAAGCCTTGATTGATATTACGTCCCTCGCGCTGTTCGCCGGGCGCCTTTCACCCAGGGCACTGGGTCTTGTCATCGAGTGGGCCACACTGCATCAACATGAACTGCTTGACGACTGGCGCAGAGCGGAAAAACAGCGACCGATAGAAAAAATCGAGCCGCTTCGATAGAAGCTCAACGTCAGCGATGCGTCGGGCCATCTTGTTTTCTACAGTCGGCTGCCTTCCAACCGTTGAACCGTGAACCCGCCAACCTTGCGACATTATTTCTGCCGGAAGACGATCCGGCCTTTGGAGAGATCGTAGGGGGAAATTTCGAGCGTGACTTTATCCCCGGTGGAAATCTTAATAAAATGCTTGCGCATCTTGCCGGAAATATGCGCCAGAATTTCAGCGCCGGTCGGAAGTTTCACGCGGTACATCGTCGCCGGCAGGACCTTGACCACGACACCATCCGCGCGGATGACTTCTTCTTTTTGACTGGGTGCGTCTGCCATATAAGAGCCGTCCTTTACCGTTTCGACGCGCTACCTTCAACGCTTGCTCAAGATAAACCCTTCGACGCGCTGAAACGGTAATCCTGAGCAAGCCCCGGTTTTCCGGGGCGCGTCGAAGCCCACCTGCCCTGAGCGAAGTCGAAGGGAAGGGCGGATATTTCACGCCAAGCGTGAAATACCCGGGTTTATTCCCATCCATTCGCCAACACAAAGACTATACTGACAAAAAACCGCATTGACACAAGCATTATTATTCGGTCCTTGCATTCACAACCGGCATTGCCATAATCACCACCAATTTTTTAACCTGACCTATTCATAAAGATTTCAGTTCTTCATGAACAGGTCACCCGAAGGGCTTCGACGTGAGCCCTTCGACGGGTTCGACAGGCTCACCGCAGGCAGGCTCAGGGCTCGTGCTCAGGGTTAGCCTTGAGCAAGCCCCGATCGCGAAGAGCAT
>JBDRSI010000145.1:0-3812 GCA_043825055.1 Verrucomicrobiota bacterium | reverse complement strand
GGATATCGTTGGTTTTGAAATGACGTTCATTATTTATTTCTGTGTGTATGGCTATCACCTGTTGGTGCCCGGCTATCTTATCGCGCGGCTTTTGAATCTGCGCCGCGGACGCTTCTTGCTTTCGCTGGCCCTCTCGTATGCCTTGCTCTTGCTGAATCTGATTCCCATGGAGTGGCTGGAAGCACCGCTATGGATATTTATTTTAGCCTTCAATCTTCAAGTCGGCTTTTTGCTTTTCGCAAACGCTTTAGTCGGATGGCGCCACGCACGCGTTGGAATAGCGGCAAGACGGCGAACGTGGAGTTCTTTCTTGAGCTCTATCACGAAAAGCTGTTGGCCTCCGCTGGTGATTGTGTCGGGTGTGTTGATCTACTTAGTCTGGGCGGGACCATATATCGAATTGCCCGCGGATGCGTGGCGTCATATCGGACGTTTTCAGGATGCCTGGAACACCTGTGTCCATACGGGACATATTGCTCGAATCCAGATAGCGGCCGAAAACTGGATGCCGAGCAATTATTTTATGCAACAAGGAGGGCATTGGTATATTCTCCATGCACTTTTGTGTAAAATTAGCGGTATAACTATAACGGATTCGGTAATGCCGCTGACGGTGGCCAATACCATCATGTTTTGTTGGTCAATTTATTGGTTTGCCATTTTTTTGTGGTCGCGCCATCGGATATCGCGTCTTCAAAAAATTCTAGCGTCCTTATGGTCGGTATGTTTTACCGTTGTCTGGCTGGGGGTCAATATCTTTGCCTATATTCGATATTACGCGTTGGCGCCGGGGATATTGAATTATATCATCTACTTGGCGGTGGTTGTGCTGATTCTGGACTATCTCCGCTCTCGGTCCTGGTGGAGCCATGCCCTGTGGTTGGTCCCCCTCTTGCTGACGGCCATGAATGTCATTCATACCCAGGAGGCTGTATTTGTATGTTTTATGGGGCTGGGAATGCTCATCGTGATGGAGGGGCAGTGGATCTGGACAAAAAGCAAGTATTCAGTATTCAGAAGTCAGAAGTCAGAAGTTGTCAAAGAGCGGTGGTTTTGGACACGAATTCGAAACGGCCTGACTAACAGGCGGGCGCAGACGCTTGCCATGAACATGCTGAAAATTCACGTCCTTTTTTTTGGCGGGCTCATTATCTTTGGTCTTCTGTTGTTTTATTCCCTCCACAAGCCGATGGTCGGCGATGGCTATTCAGAGACCGTGTTAAAACCCGTTTTTCAAAATGTGTTTCATCAGCAATGGTTCATTCAACCGCCTTCCGGTCAATTCTTTCAAGTTCTGACGTGGTGGGGTGTGTTTGTGTATGCATTATTCCTGCTATATGCCCGCCACTTTCTACGCCAGCCGTTTATCCTGGCAGGGATGTTGATGCCGTGTCTGACGGTGTTTAATCCGCTGACCCTTGCGATCCTCTCGCGATGGATGGCCGATCCGAATGCTATTTATCGGTTCAACTATATGATTCCACTGCCTTTTGTGGCTGGATTCCTGGCGATGCGCTTTTCGAACGAAATTAAGCGGTGGATTGGCGCCGGCTGGCGCAATGGCATGAGATCGAGCCAAAGAGATTTGCCCGCTATCATTGTTCAGATAAAATCCATACTTTGGTGGCGAGGGCTTTGGGCTGGCGGGTGCCTTTTGGGCTTGTTCATTTTGTTGACTCCCTGGGAGCCGCTATTCGGGATGAAATCCAACAGCCGGTTTTATACGTTTAAACCCGTTGCGGAGGGCAACGATCAACGCCGCTGGGGCGATTTGATCGCATTGGTTCGGACCCATCCGCAAGCGGTAATTCTTTCGGATCAATACACGTCCACCATACTGCATTGGCTGGGTGCTAATACTACCGACGGTGATTGGTGGCTCCGCCCAGCCTCGCAAGGGGCGGATCGGCTGGCTTTGTTGCGCAATTTGGATCGGCGCCATGACTGGTGGCTGGTGGTTAACCGGCGCAACGGGGAATTTAGCAGAAACGGCTACATATCCGGGCATTGGCCGGCGGATGTTTTGATGCGCTTTGCGTCGTTTTATCCCGAGGATCTCATCTTGTTCATAAAACAGCATCCGGAACTATTTAAGGAAATCTGGAGCAAGGATCAAATCCAGGTGTACGATATTGTCGAAGAGCAAATGTTAAAATAAAATTACCAATGATTTTATTTGCCACCAACGCGGGCTGTGCCCGCCGCGTCACTACGCCCCGATGCGATTCGCGATCGGGGCGGCGTGGCAACCCAAAGAATTTTTCCGCTAAACACGCAAGGGTCAGGGGTCAGTCCTAAGAATAGCGAATAAGATTGCAGTTAAGATCAGAGCGTGTTATTGGTGGTGATAAATGGCACGGCAATTAAGAATTGAATATCCTGGAGCAATCTACCACGTGACGGTGCGCGGGAACGCGCAACAGAACATTTTCCAAGATGACAAGGATCGCTATATGCTATATGCGCGCCTGGCAGAGAGCGTGGGCACGTACGCGGTGCGGCTGTACCTGTTTTGTCTGATGGACAATCATGTTCACCTTGTTCTGGAAACCCCGGGCGCCAATCTGGGTCGGTTCATGCAGTCGGTATTGACCGGCTATACGGTGTGTTATAATCTGCGGCATCGTTGCCATGGGCACTTAACACAAGGTCGGTATGGCGCTCGGCTGGTGTCCGGCGACGAGTATCTGCTGAAACTTAGCCGGTATGTGCACCTGAATCCCGTGAAAGTGAAGAGTAAGATAACCCAGTTGCTGCCGGAACGCATGGAGCACCTGCGGACATATGCGTGGAGCAGTTACCGGAGTTATATTGGGCTGGCGAAGCGTCTGGAATGGGTGGACTACGGGCCGATGTTGGCGTTGACGGGTGGGCGCGATAAAGAGCGGATGGAGCGCTATCGATGTTTTGTGGAGACGGGGGTAGCGGCAGATGACGAGGAATTCATGAGGGCGATGAGTCGGTCTGCACGGAGTATCGGGGGAGACGACTTTCGGGAGTGGGTGGACGAATGTCATGTGGAGTTACTTAAAGAGCGCAGGCATCCGGAGGATGTGACCTTGCGCCGTGAGATGGGGCGACGTCCGGATCCGGGAACGGTGCTGGCGGCGGTGGCATCTGCGGCGGGGACGACGGTGGAAGGCTTGAAGGCTCGGCGACGAAGTTGGATATGGAAGGGAATAGCCGCCATGCTTCTGGTGACACAGGCCGGTCTAACGCGGCGGGAATGCGCGCATTGGCTTGGCGTGCGGGCTGGTGCGGTGGTTAGCTACCAGATCAAGAGGGCAGGAGTCATGCTTAAAGCCGATGCGATACTTGCCCGGAGAGTAGCGCGTCTGGAATCGCAATTGAAGCCGCAATTGAAGCCGGGGTAATGCCTTGTTGCTTATTATTAGGACTGACCCCTTAACGATGCGAATAATCATGACTGTTGGACAGCCATCCTTTTTATGGTAGTATTATGCCATGAAGAATAATTCTACAAAGAATAGTGCTGAGAATGCCTTCTGGAACCGGCAAAAGGAACTGGAGACGCTGTGCGATTGGCGGGCACACGAACCGCGTCTGGGCGTTATTCATGGACGGCGGCGTCTGGGCAAGACATCGCTCCTGCGCCATTGGCTCCAGGGCACGGCGGGCTGCTATGTACAGGCCACGGAAGGAACTCCCGCTTCCCAACGAACGGCGCTGGCTGAGGATCTTCAGTCCGTGGTGCCCGGCTTCGGCGAGGTCGTATACCCTTCGTGGCGTGCCCTGCTGGATACATTGAAACGGCAGTGGCCTGCCCGCAGTGCTACGCCCAGCGTTGCAGG
>JBDRSI010000144.1:0-7469 GCA_043825055.1 Verrucomicrobiota bacterium | reverse complement strand
TGGCCGCGCGCTCCTCGGCCACCAGCCGGCTCGGCGCTTTCGGCGATGATCATAAAAGAAAAAGCGCAGATCGCTTTACGGGTCCAGGTTTTGCAGGGCCAGCGTGTCGGGGCAAATGCGGCGGTAAAAGCAGTTGCGCGGTTGATCGCTGCGGTTGCGGGTATGGCAGATACCGTTTCGCCGCGGGCGGACGCGATAGAGCAGGGCATTCTGCTCACAGTTGACCCGCGCTTCCACCAGGTCAAAGGTTTCCCCGGATGTCTGGCCCTTTTCCCAAAGCTCGTTGCGGGAGATGCTCCAGAGGATAAGCCGGCGCGCCTTCATTGCCAGATGAAATGCCTGCGCATTGGTGTAGGCCACCAAAATTACTTCGCCGGTATCAGCGTGCTGGATGGCGACCGGCAAAACCCCGGTGCTCGTTGCCGATGCCCGCTCCAGCTTGGTGAAATCCAATTTGAGTTCCGTGCCTTCTTCGATCAGATTCAATCCACACCTCCGTGCAAAAAATAAATGCCTATTCTTCCGCGAACCCCGGCATCAGCCGACGAACATCCGATTTCAGCGCCGGATTGATCTGACAGGCTGCCGTGGCATAAGTGTCTGCCGTTTTGAAAACGCTGTTTTCGTAACAGAACAAGGCCGTGGCCAGCACCATGTCTGCGCGCGCCTCATCCGTCAGATCGGCCGTTCTCAGGTAGTAGTTGACAATTTTCACCAGTTGTGCCGCGGACACTTGCTCCCATGCAACATCGATGGATCCGGCAGTCCCGAGGGTGATGGTCAGTCCCTGGGTGGCATTGGCTTTGATGATGTCACGGGGTGTGCTGCTGGTGGTCCAGCCTTGGGGATAGGGCGCCTTTTGAATGGCGCCGATTACGAACGCTTTCAGCTTGGCCATGGCCTCATAGGCGTCCTGTATGTTCTTGAAATATGCCTGTGTTTCCGGCTGGGTCAGATTGTCCTTGATTTTGACGATGCTTTGCGCGGCATCATCAAATTTCCGCTTGGCGATCAGCGGGGCATTGGCACCGCGGGCCCTGTCCACCATGTCCAGTTCCAATTGGATCATCTTGGGACGCAGGTGCTCGGCTTCCGTCGCTTGTTTCTTTACCAGCTTTTGCGCGGCCTGGGCGGCTTTTTCACGGGCGGCTTCCCGCGCCGCGGCTTCCCGTGCTTGCTTGGCGGCGGTTGCGGCCTGGGCAAGAATTGCACCGGCCTCGGCCATGACCTGCTCGGCGGCGGCCTTGCATTCTTGAATCACATTGTGCCGTTCGATCGTGGCGTCGAAATAGGCTTTCAACTGCTGGGCCGGTTCCTGGGTGGCGGCATAGTTCGTGGCCGCTTGCAAGTGCTGGTGCGCGATATCGGCCATTGCCTGGGTGTCTTCCGTTTCATTGAGGATGTCGAGGGCTTTATCAATTTCCAGAGCCGCGTGCGCCGCGGCCGTGTTTAGATTCGAATTCGCCGCGGCGATCTTATTGATTCGCTCCGCCAGCGGCTGTACCGGCTCGCCCAGTTTGATAATGACATCGGCCAGCGCATTGATGCGGCCAAAGGCGGCTTCGCCCTGTTCCATTGCTTCGTCCATCTGTTGACGTTCCGCAGCCTCAGCCGCCATGCGAAGTTGATGCCGATGGTAGGCATATCCGCCACCCGCGATAGCGGCCACGACGACCACCGCCGCCAGCCCTATGCCGGCGCGAATCAAAAATTTCCGGCTCAGCCTGGGTGGCCGGGGAGTCAGGATGTCAAGCACGGCTTTCTTGGAAGCCGAGGCCTTTTTCAGCGGTTTCCAGGACGCCTCCAATGCCGCCTCCATGTCAATCTGCAGGGCGGGATACGACGGGTGCCGCATGGTCGGGTCCGCTTCCAGCATACGGGCTACCATGGCGGCCGTTTCGGGATGCAGATCCGCATTTATATCCAGCAGGTTGGGTGCCGGCTGATTAAGACGCGCCATGACCACATCGGTGGAGGTGGCGCCGTCAAACGGGGGCTGGCCGGTCAGTACGTGGAAGAGTGTGGCGCCCAGGCTGTAAATATCCGATCGGAAATCCACGCGCTTGCCCCGCGCTTTTTCGGGGGCAATGTAGTAGGGCGTGCCCCAGACGGCGCCGCCCTGCTGTTGCTGGCCGATAAAACTGGCCAGACCGAAATCCACGACCTTGGCTTCCCCGTTCTGGCCGAACAGGATGTTGGCCGGCTTAATGTCGCCATGCACCAGGCCCACATCGCTCGCGGCCCGCAAGCCGGCGACCACCTGTAAATGGATTTCAAGGGACCGGATTTCTTCCAGGGCCACTCCGTCGGCAATCATCTCGTCCAAGCGTCCGCCGCTGACCAGCTCCATGGCGATATAGAACTGGCTCTCCACCTGACCAAACGAATATATCTGCACGACGTTCGGGTGGTTCAGGGTGGCGGCGGCCTGGGCTTCGTGTTTGAAGGATTGGACGAATTCATAGTTGGCGCCCAGTTCCCGCTTCATGACCTTCAATGCTACGTGCCGCCCCAGTTCCTTGTCCATGGCGTGGTAAATAACGCCCATGCCGCCGGAGCCGAGCCGGCCAATCAGCAAAAATCCGCCGAACCGCGCGGGAACGATCTGGGCCATGCCGCATGCGGGGCATTTGACTTCCGAAAAGGATGGCAGGTGCGAAACATCCAATAGCTTAAGGCAATCAGCGCAGGCAATTTGTGTGACCCGTTCCGCCTCAATGCCTGCTTTATTCGCGTCTGTCATATCACAGAGCTTTCTGCTTCCCGTAAAGAGATTGCGCCTTTGAAGACAGTAGTCAGAAGACAGCATTCTGACTCCGGACTCCTGACTCCTAAGTAGTAGCGAATAATGATACCATAGCGGCGCAATTGTGCAACGAACAAAATATTTGACTTCCGTTCCCGAATCTTCACAATGTTTATGCGTGCAAACGATCAGTCCTGCAATGGTCGGGGCGCCGACAATGCATGACAGGAGGAAGTTGTCTTGTGATGAAATCATGCCACGGAAGTGATGCGGTTAATCTGGTCGTGGTGGGTTCCATCGGTTTGGATACCATCAAAACGCCGGCGGCCACGCGTCGCGACATTCTGGGGGGCTCGGTCAGTTACGCATGCGCGGCGGCCTCTTTTTTTGCGCGCACCGGCATGGTGGGTGTTGTTGGTCATGATTTTCCGGCGCGCTTCCGTGCGGCTTTCCGAAACTTTCACATTGACCAACAAGGCTTGCAGTCGGCCGATGGCAAAACATTCCGCTGGTCGGGCGTTTATGAACACAACCTGAACAGCCGGCGTACGCTTTCCACGGACCTTAATGTCTTTGCCGATTTCGCGCCCGACCTGCCGTCGGCTTACCGCGAAAGCCCGTTTCTTTTTCTGGCCAATATCGCGCCGGAGCTCCAGTTCCGGGTGCTCTCGCAAATGCGCGCGCTCCGATTCGTGGCTGCCGATACCATGGATTTGTGGATCAAAATATCGCGCCCTGCGCTTTTGAAAGTCATCCGCCAGGTGGACATGCTCCTGATTAATGATTCCGAGGCCCGTGAATTGACGGGTGAGGAGCACCTGGTGCAGGCCGCGCGGCGCGTGCTGGCCCTTGGGCCGCGGTATGTCATCGTTAAAAAAGGCGAATACGGCAGTATGTTGTTTTCAAAACATGGCCTGGTCCTGATCCCGGCTTACCCGGTGGACGAGGTTCAGGATCCGACCGGCGCGGGCGACGCCTTTGCCGGCGGGCTGATGGGCGTGCTGGCCCGCGCGCGCCGGATTACGCCCTTAACGGTCCGGCGTGCCATGGTCTATGGCGCCATGGTGGCGTCCTTCACGGTGGAGGCCTTCAGCCTGGAAAAACTGCAGGCCATCCGGCATGCCGATATCGAAGCGCGCGTTCGTCAATTTTTGCGCATGATCCGCTGTTGAAGCGTAGCAAGCTCTATAATGGCCTCAGCAAGCTGAGGCCCTACGATGGCCTCCGTAGGGCGCCGACCCCCGCTCTGAGCGGGGTAAACTTGCCTGCCACGCGTTGCGCGTGGTGTCGCACCATTGACTGCCCTGAATAGTCCTACAGAACTGACGTGCGCCCCCAGGAGCAATAGGCGCAGAAATTGCTATTGCTTTTAACCCCGTGCTTGATTAGAATATATCTAATTCTGAAATATGGGTGTCGTTGCCTGCCCGCCCGCCCGCAACGCTGTCGCGTAGCGACTGCGGGCAGGCAGTGCTATCCGTCGGCTGACGGATTGTAGGCGGGTGGGGACTGGTGTGAATCATCAAATATCATCAATGAGGAGGTGGACTATGGTCCGTCATGTTTACCGGGTGTTGTGTTGCCTTGGTTTGTGTATCGGCATGGAGTTGGCAGGATCCTCGGCGCCGGTCAGGCCTAAGCATACTCAAGAAACGACGCTCGTGATCGTGCCGGCGCGTCCGCGCATGGTGCAATTAGCTTTTGATCTGGCGGATATGCGCCCGATTGTCGTGCTGTCCTGTCGCGGGGACGTGCGCGCGGCGGATTCCCTGTTGTTTGTCTGGACGAATGGCGCGTGGCAGTATGTGAGCCCTGATGATTTCCGCGAGCGCCGTTTCGTGTCCGAATGGCCGCGCCAGGTCATTATGATCGGTGATGACCATGTTCTTCCGGCCCTGCTGGAGGATGAAGCGGCCTGGGGCGCCGATGTGACGCGGCTCAAGACCCTGTCGTTGGCCGATCTGATTAATGGAATGAACCCTGTGTTCCGTTTCACCGATCGCGAATGGAAATGGTTGGCCCGGCGCTATGACCTGGACCTCACGGATATCAACGCGCCCCGTCGCGAATTTAATCCATACGATATTCCGCGATCCAAACTGCCGCTGGAGACGAAGGACTTCAAGCAGAAGAAAGGCGATGCGCCTCCCGCGGTGCTGATTGAATCCCCGGCGGAGGTGTCCGCCCGGGCGGAGGTGTCCGCCCCGGCGGAAGCGGCCGCTCAGCCGCAAGCAGAGATCGAAAAACCTGCGGCCATGCCCAAGGCCAAGGATCCTTCGCTGAAATAATTACATTCGGACCTGGCCCGTTCCGTGGATCACGTATTTATACGTGGTGAGTTCTTCCAGTCCCATGGGCCCGCGCGCATGTAATTTATCGGTGCTGATGCCGATTTCGGCGCCCATGCCAAATTCGCCTCCGTCGGTAAAACGGGTTGAGGCATTTACATAAACGCAAGCGGAATCCACTTCGTCGGTGAATATCTTTTGAGCCGTGGCTGAGGCGGCTACGATGGCGTCGGAATGGTGCGAGCCGTAACGGTTGATATGCCCTGCCGCCGCCTTGACGGAGGGCACAATTCGGACGGCCATGATCAAGTCCAAGTATTCCGCCGTCCAGTCCTCTTCTGCCGCCGTGTGTAGGGCGGGAACGATCCGCCGCGCGGCCTCATCCCCGCGCAGTTCCACGCCGCGTGCCTGGAGCCGTTGGGCCATACGCGGCAGGAACGAGGCGGCGATGGCCTCGTGAATCAGTACTTTTTCAATGGCATTGCAGACGCCGGGCCGCTGGCATTTGGCGTTTTCAATGATGGCCAGCGCCATGTCGGGGTCGGCGCTCTGGTCCACAAATACGTGGCACACGCCCTTGTAATGCTTGATCACCGGTACGCGGGCATTTTCCATAACCGTCCGGATCAAGGTTTCGCCGCCGCGGGGGATTACCACGTCCACCAGCCCTTCCAATTGCACCAGCTCGCGGATTGCTTCGTGGTCGAGAGTTTGAATGAATTGGATCGCATCCGCCGGCAGGCCTTTGCGGCGCCCGCCGGTCGTCATGGCCTGAACAATCGCGCCGTTGGAACGAGCGGCTTCTTTGCCGCCGCGCAAAATAACGGCATTGGATGTTTTAAAACAGAGCGCGGCGGCGTCGGCCGTCACATTGGGACGCGACTCGTAAATAATGCCAATCACGCCGATCGGCACGCGGCGCTTGACAATCTGCAGGCCGCTGGGGCGGACACCTCCGCTGGGGCGGACACCTCCGCTGGGGCGCGTCCAGCGTCGGATTGTGCGCCCGACCGGATCGGGTAGGGCGGCCACGTTGCGCAAGCCATGCGCCATTGCCTCGATTCGCGTGCTGGTCAACTGTAACCGGTCCAGCAGGGCGGCCGAAAGTCCCGCTTGCCGCCCGGCTTCCATGTCCTGGGCGTTGGCCTGCTGAATGGCTTGCTGATCCCGGATCATCTGATCGGCCATTGTCCGGAGAATGCTGTTCTTGCGGCGCGTGCTCAAGAGTGCCAACGCGCGCGACGCGGCTAATGCCCGTTGTCCCATGTCTACCATATCATCGTGTAATGTCATTTCGCTCCGCGCTTTCTTGTCCTATCGTCAACGCTCCATGCTTCACGCTTTACGCTCGATGCGTTCAGTACCGCCATATTATCCCGGTGAATGACTTCCTCGTAATTCGCCGCTCCCAGAATTCCGGCGATGGCATCCGTCCGACGTCCCTGGATTAACCGGATGTCGTGGCTGGAATAGGAGACCAGACCGCGCGCAATCAGCGTTTGATCCGCAAGCTTGATGTCCACGGCGGCGCCGGTCTCGAACTCGCCGTCCACTTTCTTGATGCCAATGGGCAACAGGCTCTTGCCGTCCCGTTCGATGGCCCGCCGCGCGCCGTCATCAATAATCAGTGCGCCCTGGGGTTTATGGAAAAAGGCGATCCAGCGTTTCCGCCCCGTGAGGGATTCGGCGCGCTGATCGGCCGCCGACCGGATCAGGGTACCCGTGTCGGCTCCCGCTAAAATCTTTCCGATGATACCGCTCTGGCGGCCATCGGCAATGACGACCGCTGCACCGGTTTTAGCCACCGCGCGGGCCGCTTCTAATTTGCTGGCCATCCCGCCAATGGAAAGGGTGCTTCCCTTGCCCGAGGCCAGGTTAAGTACCTCGGGCGTAACGGATTCCAGGAACGCCACGCGCCGGGAGCGTCCGGAAGCCGCGGGCTCACGCAGTCCGTCGGTAGTGGTCAGGAGAATCAGCAGTTCGGCGTCAATCAGGTGAACCACCAGCGAGGCCAGCAAATCGTTGTCCCCAAATTTGATTTCATCCACCGCCACAACGTCGTTTTCATTGACCACCGGAATGACGCCGGCGCTCAACATTGCCAACATGGTGTTGCGCGCGTTCAGGTGCCGGGAGCGATGTTTAAGGTCGTCATGCGTCAGCAATACCTGCCCGATCTTGCACCGTTCCCGGGCGAACAGCTTGTCGTAGCGCGTCATCAAGCGACTTTGGCCAACGGCCGCCGCCATTTGTAATTCAGGCAAATTGGTCGGGCGCCGCTTCATGCCGAGAACTTCCATGCCGGCACTGATCGCGCCGGAGGTGACAAAAACCACTTCACGGCCCGCCTGCCGAAGTTTTGCTAATTCCCGGACCAGGGAACGAATCCGGCGCATCTCAGGTCGTCCGGAGCGCTGGACCAGGATCCGACTGCC
>JBDRSI010000143.1:0-2865 GCA_043825055.1 Verrucomicrobiota bacterium | reverse complement strand
TGGTCAGCAAGCCACTGCCGGCGGACACGAGCAAACCGTCAACGTGTCCGTGATAACCCCCCTCAAACTTTAATATCTTCTTGCGTCCAGTGAATCCACGGGCGAGCCGGATGGCCGTCATGGTCGCCTCAGTCCCGGAGTTGACTAACCGCACCATCTCCAGATACGGAATCCTCGCGCGCATAAGTTCGGCAAGCTCGACTTCAGCCCGGGTGCAGGCGCCGAACGATAGGCCCTTGGCCGCAGCCATTCGGACGGCTTCCACCACGTTAGGGTGCGCATGGCCCAGAATGAGCGGACCCCACGATCCGCAGAAGTCAATGAGCTCGCGACCATCCGCCGAGTAGATCCTGGATCCCCGGCCGCGTTCGATAAAAACCGGCGCGCCGCCAACGGCCTTGAACGCGCGCACGGGGCTGTTGACGCCGCCGGGCATCACGCGACAAGCGCGTTTAAAAAGGGTTGCCGAATTTGGAGTGTCAGCGCGCTTCATGCATCGTCTCCGAAAAACTCGTTATACCGATTGGCCCAATATGAAATGATTAAATCGGCCCCGGCGCGGCGGATACCGAAAAGCGATTCACGCACCATCGCCTTCAGATCGCCCAGGCCGCGATCGGCGGACGCCAACAGCATGGAATACTCGCCGCTGACATTGTAAGCGGCGATCGGCAAACGCGTGGCCTGGCGCAGACGGGCAATCACATCCAGATAGAAGAGCGCCGGCTTAACCATCAAAATGTCCGCGCCTTCGGCCTCGTCCATTTCAGATTCGCGCAGGGCTTGCGCAAGATCGCGATACGACGCCTGATAGCCTTTGCGATCGCCCTGTTGCGGCGCCGACTGCTCGGCCTCGCGGAAAGGACCATACAGGGCGGAAGCGAATTTAGTGGAATAGCTCATGAGCAGGGTGTTCGCGAAACCGGCCTTATCCAGCGCGTTGCGAATGGTCACGACCTGCCCATCCATCATGGCGCTCGGTGCAACGGCATCGGCGCCGGCTTCGGCATGCGAAACGGCAATCTTCGCCAGACAGGCGCAGGTGGCGTCATTATTCACCTGTCCGTCGCGCCCGATGGGTCCACAGTGGCCATGCCGCGTATAGGCGCACAAACATACGTCGCTAAAGACCACGAGATCGGGATAAGCCTTCTTGATCGCCCGCACCGCTTTTTGCGCAGGGGCATCGGTGCGCCAGGCATCGGCGCCGGTGTTGTCCTTCCGCCGGTTTGCGATCAGACCGAACACCAAGACGCCGCCAATGCCAGCGCACGCGGGTTTCTCCAAATCGCGCAGCAAGGCATCCACGCTGTACCGAAACTGGCCGGGCATGGCGCCAATCGGTTCTTTAACGTTTCGGCCGGAACGCACGAATACCGGCCAAATGAATTTTTCCGGCCCCGGCATCGGTTCGTCAAACAGCCGGCGGCGCGCGGCCGTAAATCGCAATCGTCTCAGGCGAACATTGGGATACGCATTCATGCCAGTTTCTCCAATTCCTTACACACCATCATCGCCGCCAGGGTTTCAATGGCAGACTGCACGGTGGCTTCCGCGCTGAGGGCGTCAACTCGAACGCCGTATTTTTGCAACGCAGTCGAGGTGGGCTTGCCAAGCGCCACCACCATTTTACCTGCAAGCGCATCAACCGGCGCAAGCGCCACAAACGCCTCCACCGCCGATGCGCTGGCGAAGAAAACGGCATCGAAAGCGGGGATACGCTCCGGGCGTAGCGGCTTGTTGGCATACAGCACGCAATCCGTCACGTGGTAACCGGCCGCGGTCAACGTCTCCGCCAGGCAGGGACCGGCAAGTTGCGAACGCAGTCGCAAGATGGTAGCGCCGGACGGAACAGCTCGCTTCACGATCTCGATCAAGCCTTCCGCGCCGAAGTTGTGTCCCGGGATCAGATCCGCCATGATCCCATAGGACTTCAGCGCCTTGGCCGTGCCCGGTCCGGCTGCCAAAATCTTGGGCATACTGCGCAGATCCAAGCCTCCGTCCCGCAGGAGACGCATCATTACATGCACGGACGAGGGCGATGTCAATACCATCCAATCGAATGCCCGCATCGTCTTCAGCGTTGGGAGGCAGGCCGGGTCAGGAATCATTTGGATGAGTGGAAGCGCGATTGGGACACCGCCGAAGTCGCGGACCGCGTTGGCCGCATTGCCCTGCAGGGCCGCGCTACATGGTAAAAGTATGCGCCGCCCCATGAGCGCCCCCCATTCCGCGTGGTAGCCATGTTCCGCGGGCGATCCGACAATGATCAGGCCGGGATTATCCACGTCATACCCGGCTATCTTCAACTCAATGTCCGCGAGGCAACCGCGAATCACCGCTTCGTCTAACGTGCCCGCGGCGAATACCACCGCGACCGGCGTTGAGCCTGGACGGCCCTCCGCCATGAGTTGCGCGGCGATTTCGTTTAATACTCCCAAGCCCATTAAAAACACCAGCGGCAGTTTCGCGCGCGCTTCCGCACGCACCGAACCAATTTGGCCGCCCGCCTGGCGCGGCGTCATAACTGTGAACCCGCGCGCGATACCGCGGCGCGTGAGCAGCATACCCGTGCCCGTTGTCGCGGTACTCAGACTGCTCACGCCAGGAAGGACGCGGTAGGGCAGGCCAAGGAATTCCAAGAAGTCAATTTCTTCACCCAAGCGGCTGAAAAGTCCCGGATCTCCGCCTTTTAATCGAACTACTCTACTGCCACGTCGTGCATACAAAGCAAGCAGACGGCATATCTCGTCCTGGTCAATGGGATGGTGACCACATCGTTTTCCGACAGATATACGGAGCGCGTACGGTGAAATAAGCTCAAGGAGCGCTACATCAACCAGGGCGTCATAGAGGCAGATATCA
>JBDRSI010000142.1:0-10285 GCA_043825055.1 Verrucomicrobiota bacterium | reverse complement strand
TAAAAAGCGGGACAGAAACAATCACCCAGTCTATCCAGTGCATAATTTTGCTCCCATAAATTCTGTAAGCATTATGTCAAAAGGGCGTGTTGCCCAAATTGAGATGCTTCGCTACGCCCTGCATGACAAGCCTCAAGAATGAAATAAATATTAGAAAAATGTCATTCTGATGCCGCCTTTGCGGCAGAAGAATCTCGTTTTCCGATTTGGGCAACATGCCCAAAAGACCCGACATCCGTTATGAATTCGAACAGGCATTGAATTTACCCGCTTAAATCGGAGAAAACAAGATTTTATATCGTTTTGCAAAAAGATTTTTGTTGCATTAAAAAATGACTGTGATAGCTTTGATACGTTTTGACTGCGGGGTGGAGCAGCCTGGTAGCTCGTCAGGCTCATAACCTGAAGGTCGTTGGTTCAAATCCAACCCCCGCTACCCATTTACAAGCAAAAACCCTCGTATTTCTTAAGGAACGCGAGGGTTTTTTGTTTTCACCCCCGGAAGGTCAACTTCATGAAACCGGATGAAACCGTGGGACAAAAAGCACACACAACCGCACACACAAAATAAATTGATGGTTCGGATGGCGGATGGTCCAGGGTTCAGAAGAGTAAAAAAACGGGGGAAACTCACCGTCCCCGGAATCACGGCGATTTATTTTCACCTTGCCGGCTCCTGCAATGCCCTCGTAAATGTCCAAGGCGTTATCTGCAAACTTATGGGGTTTAAGTCCCCTACAGGAGGTCAGAATATATGAACTGTTAGCGAAGGACAAGGTTGGAACTGTGAAGTTCCGGCTGAAGGAAGTCTGGAGCAAATCCGCAAGCCCACGAACAGAAACGCCATATAAGGCTCAGCCTGAGGACGAGTAGGCACAACACGAACGAAGTCCATCTGATCTAAGGCAGGGTAAATGACGGGGTTGTGCGGAGGAAGTTTGCGCACTTATCTGGGGAGACCTGTTCCGTCAGCGGTCGCAGGACAGCGCGTACGGTGGCAACACCGGACGTAATGGGACAGGAGTCAGCAGCGGCCATAGTACCCTGAGCGTGTCGAAGGGGAAGGGCCAAACGGAAGGACAAGGAAGACACCGTGACCGATTAGCGCTGGCCCGTATTTGTTCGTCGGGCTGTCCGGTGGTGTATCCGGCGGCTTCCATTCCTGAGCGGCCTCAACAATCGTCTGGAGTTCCTCAACCGTTCCGCCGGCTGCCAGCCAATCGTGGGCGTCTTTGACTATGTGCTCGTCACGGTCCGGCAGTTCCAGAGACTTCACTGATATGGCCTTGCCTTGCAGACTGGCGGCCACAAGCGCCGCATGTTGCCGGCCGGGCTCGTCACGGTCGACAATGATGATCACCCTGGCACCGGTTAGGGCCGCGGTGTATTGCGGCAACCACTTGCCGGCTCCACCCGCGTTCGTTGTGCCGCAAAGCCCCATCCTGGTCAGCGCGTCAACGTCTTTTTCGCCTTCGCAGATGTATATGTCCTGCCCGGCCTTCATCGCTTCAAGGACTGCCGGCAGGTGATAGAGCACCCGTTCGACACCCTTCATCTTCCATATCCATCCGCCATGTCCATCCGGATGGCGTTGGCGAAAACCCTTTGGATCGAATCGGACAACCTGAAACAGCAGATTGCCGGCAGTGTCCGTATAGTCATACGTTTTTACAATTTGCACCCTTGCCGATGACTGGCGGGGTGAGAATAAATCTCCCATCTTCAGACCCATTGCGGAAACGATCTGCTCCGTGGGGCAACCTGCATGGCAGTGAAGAAGCACGCGTCCGTCCCGGCCCTCGCTGATCGATAGACTGGCATTGCGGTCCTCGTGGGCCGGACAATGCGCCGACCAGCCGGTTCCATTTCTTTGAGCGTGCAGTCGTTCTATTATTTCATTTATCGTCATTCTTTATCCTCCCCCGCAGGCACAGGTAAACCTTGCGGATCGTGTATGGATTCATTCCCGAGCATTTAAGTAACCAGCGCAAAAACTGTTGCCATTTATTCATGACACTTCCCCCTTTCCGGCGGCCAGCGCCAGCAAATCGGCTCGGCGTAGTCGGAAACTGCCTGGCAGAATTTCGACCTTTTGAAGCCGACCAGCGCGGCAGATGCGCCATAATGTGGCGCGGCTGCAACCGATGAACTTTGCCGCCGCGCTCATTCCCAGACGGAGGGGACCGGTGGGCTGTTCGATTTGCGGGGTTGGCGTTCGGCCTTCGAGGATTTGGTCAATCTCGGCCTGGACCTCCGGCGATGCCTGGAGAATCTTCAAGAGCCGGTCGTTGGCCGGATTGGGGGATTGGTTCATAGCGCCCTGATGCGCCCATGAACCCCCTCTCTGCGTGTTTTCGTTCGTCATGCGTGTTCCTTTCTGCGGGGGGATGATTTGTCCCCACAGTTAGAACACGAGATTTCATAAAAACGAAAAAAGGGCTTGTGATTGCATCGCAAGCCCTTGATGTGCAAGGCTATATTAGGATTTCATCCGATTTCACAAAGATTTCATGGTCGCAGATATTGACAGCTTATTGGCCCGGTTATTAACAGATTCCGCGCGGCAGATCCGATGTTGACACTAGACCGCCCATGCGGTACGTTTTCAGCGTATGGTATACATGGGGCGTGGGGTCCTCCTACAAGGAACTTTTATCCGTCTGTGGCGGATTCACCCTATTTACAAAGCGTCCATGCTGGGCGCACACAACGGCATGATTCGTACGCGGTGATCCGCGCCGAACACGCCGCGCGTTCGCGCAGAGGCAAAAGGGACACAAAGGCAAAAGGGAGATTGAACCGGCTGGCTAGATCGCCTAACTTATAGAGATGTGGTTGGCTACGGGCACCATAACGGAGTGACTCGGTGAATTATGACTTTGAATGGGACCCGGACAAGGCAAAGCTGAATCGCCAGAAGCACGGCGTTGGCTTTGATCAAGCAGCGACGGTCTTCCGGGACCCACGAGCAGTCTCGGTGTTCGATGATGCCCACAGCAGGACAGAAGACCGCTGGATTACACTCGGAGTCTCGGCAGGCGCCGGGCTTTTCGTCGTTCACCATACGTTCGAAGAAATAAACGAGAGCACGGTACGGATTCGGATATTCTCCAGCCGAAAGGCCACGAAAAACGAGGCCAGTCAATACGGAGCATGAAAAGATGAAAATGGAATACGACTTCTCAAAAGGGGTGCGGGGCAAATTCTACCGACCCAACGCCCGGTTCAATGTGCCGGTCTACCTGGACGGCAAGGTTCAGCAGTTTGTCGAGCGGATTGCTGAGCGCAAGCGTACCGATGTCTCCGCCGTCGTTAACCGGCTGATACGCTCGGAGATGGAACTGGTCGAGGCGGCAAAATGAAGCGCGCCCAGCTACCCCTCCCCCGCTTCCGCCTCAATATCCGGGTACTGCTGGCGCATGGCTTCCTTGTCTTCGCGTGACGCCGACTTGTAGTCCCGAATGATACGCCGCCGTGTATCAGGGTCCTCGCGCCAGTCGTCAGACGGTGGCTGGTAATCAACAATCGGCTTTCCATCGGTTTCGTCCGATTTTTTGACGTGCATCTTGTGTCCAGCGGATGGACGAAACACTATGTCGCCAGGGAAACCGGCCGCTATCATTTTCTTCCGTATGATGTGGCGCTTACGCGACAGAGTGGCTTCGCTCACGCCAAGCGCCGCCGCCGCGCCTTTGCCCGTACCGCCGTGCGCGATTATTGCATCACGTATTTCATGTTCTTCGCGGGTCAAAGGCATTCGTCGGCGAGCATCATCCGCGGCGGCCATTGGATTGGCAAGGGCCTCGGCCGCTTTCTCGACCAGCGGCGGCACACCCTCGACATGCGGGCGCATGGCCTCCACATGCTCCAGTGTCTTTGCCGTGGTATCGGCGATTGCGTCCAGCTTGGTCATGCCCGCTTCAAGCGTGGGCGCTTCCCTGGTTACTGATTCCACGTTGGCGGATGCCACCTTCGGGAAATGCGGGGGCGTACCCTCGGCCAGGACATAGAAGTTGATCTTCGCTTCGGTGAGACGGTGAAAGGTTTTGTCCGACAGGTTCGGCACAATCAGCCGGGCCACCGGATTAGACTTCAGTGCGGCGGCAATGATGTCCGCGTCGGGATCTTCGCGGATGACGGCCATGAAATATGCGTAGTGGTGTGAATTGGTGTGCAAGTCGCCCAAGCGCCAGAACCAGGGCAGTTCCGGCATGCCCCGGATTTGACCTCTCAGCCCGAGATGTTGGGCGACGGTTTGACAGTGGGCCGGCCAGTCGAGGCGATACAAGCGGAGTTCTTCGACCGTCATGTTGTCCAAACCTTCAACCTCATCTTCAGCCGGTGCTCTTGCCGAGTACGTGCCATTATAGCACCGGAAAACCTGGAGAGGATGGCCTGTGCCCGGGCGACAGACGACCGTGGCAACGGAGCCCTCGATCTTGAAGAGGGGGAAGTCTTCCGGCGGGTAGTCGGCAAAGACCTGCGACCATTCCGCCAGGGTCCGCTCCCCTTCGCGGTATCTGGAAAGAATCCGCCAGCCAGCCGGGGGAGTCGGTATAGATAGATGCCAGTTTGTCTGCACTCCGCCACCTTCCCCGCTTTCCCCTCGGTCCACCTTCGTATGTTCAGCCTGCTGCCGGTACCAGGAGTCGATCCATCGGTGGTATTGGTCTTGGGAGCCGAGAAATCGCCGAATACCCCACACACCGAGCCCCTGCCAGTAGATGTTGCTGGGCAAACGCTGCAACTTTTCACGGGCCTCCACGCCAATAACACCTGTGTTCTTCTCGCCGCCCTTTTCCAGAGCGTAGATCAGCTCAATCTCCCGCTTGCGCGCCTGATCAGCCAGTTCGCGGGCAGGCGTCTCCTTGCGTTCCAGTTCGAGGTAGATCCACGGTATAAACAGGAAATACCGTGCCCGTGTTTGCACCGTACCGGTACCCGGAAACAACAAGTCCGCCAGCCCGTCACGAATCATCCCAATGCCAAGTTCATCCCGCGTGCCCTTCTCGTCAAACGAATGGATGACCTCCAGCATCTTCCGGCGTTCATGCTCAGAGTAGTCCAGCCATGTAAAAGTCGATCTCATGCTCGTGGAATCAGTTCACTCCCAATATCCAGCCCTCCAGGCAGGCCAGCACACGTTGATCTTTCGTAAGTGGCGGATCAAAGTAACGCGTGAGGAATCCAGCGGCGGCCATTTCCTTCATCCAGCGGGCCGTGGCATAGGCGTCCTGCTCATCTGTCGAGGACCGATCGTCGCGAAGGTAGCGGTTTCGGAAGAGGGAGGGATAGACTTCAGCGACTACGGACCTTCCCTCGGGAATGTCAAATCCGTCGAAGGGCCAGAAGTGGACGGAATCTCCGCAAGATTTACGGATATGCAACAACCAAGGCAGACCGGCATGAGTAGATTTGGCCACGCTGCCGTTCACATCGAATAAGAACACGCTCTTGGCTGACGATGTCCATTGGTCGGTCAGGCGATACTCCCTGGGTGATCCGATTCTTTTGTTGTCCGGTCGGCAGGTTTCGACTGACTTCTGATCTGTCGGCCAATGCTCGTGAAAGTCGCGGAGAAAATCATCCCAAGATCCAAGCCCATATCGCTGCATGTAGATATTCGGGAACGAGAAGGCATGATCAATCCCGACTAGTAGTCGCTCTTCACTCCGAAGTTGCTTTACCAACCATGCTGCCAACCCGCACCGACTCCAATGGCCCACAGCAGGCATAAAGATTTGCCGGGGCATATCTCCTCTTTCGCATTCGTACACTTGGATGGCGTCGGTGCCTCGATCCGGATCACCCCGCCCTGAATAGTCTATGCCTATGTATCGATTGAAGTCTACCATGACTATCCCTTTTAGAGGTGTCGGCACAAACCCGATGGGAACCAATCCTTTCGATATGCAATATCGACAAACTGCCAGATCAGCCAGTCGATCACTTTTTCGTCCGTATGGCCGGCTGCGGCCGGAAGGGCTTTGCGGAAAGCGCGAATCGCAGGAGCGAGTAGCCCTTCGTCGATAACCCTTGCATACTCTGTCCGTAGGAATGTGAAGTTGTGACCACAATGCGCCAAACGTTCATCGATGTTGATAGAATCAGGGGGGATAAAGAAATAGAACTTGCTTACCATGCTATCGTAGATCGGCAGATGTAGGTTGACTATGTGCGCGAGTTTCGTCGCAAAGGAGAACTCCAGTGTCTTCCGCCCTCCACGTGTCGGATACTCATAAAGCTCCCGTGCCACAGACACGGGATCCAATTCGGATAGGCTCTTGCCACGTTCCAGCAGGGTAAAGAATGCATGTCCATACTCGCCCCCGCAACGCATTCGCCAGAACGCGCGGAAACGACGATGATAATCCCCGGAGATTGAGACATTCCGATCACGGAGTGCGGTACAAAGCCAGTTGTACTCCTCCAACGCACCGCTCCGCATCGGATCGGCAAACGCTTTTGTGATGTCCTTGATTCGCTCGTTAATCAGTCGGTACATTTTACTCTCCATTGCCCCCATTTGTCCCATTCCGCAGATCATCGAGAAACTCGGATGCTGGCTCAACACATGTGACCAGTAGATGGTCTCTCGCGCGTGTGCAGGCAACGTAGAGCAAGTGACGCTCGGTGTCATAAATCTCTTGTAAATCTGCGTCGTCTCCTACCGTTTCGATGCGTTCTTGTAGGGGGATGACCTCATCGTCGCAGGCCATCACCACAACGGCGCGGAACTCCAGTCCCTTGGCCAGGTGCATGGTGCTGATGGAGACGTAGCCGCTGGCGGTCTCGACGTGCTCGTCGAGAATCTTGAAGGGCAATCCCGACTCTTTGACCGCAGCTTGTGCGCGTTCGAATTGCTTTATTGAGCGCACGAAGACGCCAAACTCGTGCGGCAGGACGCCGATTTTCGTTTGCTCAGCCAGCCATGTCCCGACGGATTTGATTTCTTCATTCTCAGTCGGGAGCACGCGGATGACAGGTGGCGGGCCGTTGAAGACCGAGACGGTGTCGCTGCGGTCTTCGGTGTTGCCGTCCACGTCCATTATCTCCGGTCCGAGCAAACGGTCGGCTTGGACGCGGATTTGGTGGGAAGTGCGGTAATTAACGCGCAAGGTGCGGGAGCGCCCCCGAATGTCCACGCCGAGGGATTTCCAAGAGAAGGGCTGCTGAAAGATGCGCTGGCCAAGGTCGCCTGCAAAGAATAGAGCATTCTGACGATCTCCACCCAAGGCGGCAAGGAAGCGCAGTTGGGAAACACTGACATCCTGTGCTTCATCCACCACGACGAAATCGAAGGGTGGGTTCTTACTTCGGGCCAGTGAAGATGCCAAGGCAGTAAACACTGCGGCCTGAGTCATAAGGCCCAGTTCCTTCAACCTGCCACGCGTTCGCTCGAAAATGGCCCACAGGACCACCCGCTGGGCCTCGGGCAATCGAGTCTTGCGACCCAACCTGGCCACGTCGCGATAAGACTCCCAAGTATCCAACTGCCATGCATCCACTACCTGGTCCCACTCGGTGAGCAGAAAATGCAGGCTGAATTTGTGACCACCTACGACTTTCGATGCTTCACCGAGCAGTTCCCGCAGAGTATTGCTGCTGGCCAGGTTAACTGGCCCACAGATCGATTTGTAGAGGCGGAGACCGAGGGCATTCAGAGAGTAAACATCAATGCGCTCCGCAAGACGCGGCTCGCTGCCGACCAAGCGCTTTAGCTTAGTGTGAAGTGCATTTGCCAGCGTGTCGGAGAAGGTCGTGAGCAAAACCCGTGATTCGGGATGGGTGCGGGCCAGACGGACAGCCCGATGCAAGGCAACGATGGTCTTGCCGGTGCCAGCGGAGCCGGAGACGCGGGCTGGTCCGGTATAGTCGCGCTCCACCCACTGGCGCTGTTCGGGATGCAGGAAGACCGTCCACTTTTCCCACGGAAAATCGAGGGCGCGCTGCAATTCTTCGACGTTCGTCATGATGCGGAAGCGGCGCTGGGCATCGGGATGATCGAAAGGATTCGTGATCGTCGTCGCCGGTTGTGGCACCCGCGGTTTGCCACCCGTGGCAAGTTCCAGCAGAGCTTCGGCCGCTTCACCGGGTAGCCGATCCGCCAGCAGCAAGAGGCTGTCTTCAGTGGCCTGACGCACGTCGTTCAGCCATTCGGCCGGCACACCGTAGCCCAGCAGTTCTTCGTCGGGCTTGTCAGCGAATAGGCGCGGCTTGGGAGGCGCGGGTAGTTCCGCTTGTATATACACCGGTACCACGACCTCTTTCACCGTCTCGCGGATTTCCACCAACTGCGCGGCGCCGGTCTTGGGATGCGTCTCCAGTTTGCGGCGCTCGGCCCAGTCGTAGGCTTTGTCGTGGTGGTCCACATAGCAGAGCAGCAGGCTGCCTTCGGTCTTGTGGACGATTAACCGGATGTCGCTGCTCACCCGCACCGACCAGAAGTTCTTGTCCTTCGCGTTGTCGAGCTTATGGAAGCTCATGCCTGAACCTGCCGGGTTCATCTGGAGGTCAAACGCTGTCGTCTTCACAGCTTTTTGTTCCTCGCCGGTCAGGCGCGCGAGGCTGTCGGTGAATGTGTCGGCGATACGGAAGTCCATATCAGATAGGAGACGACATAGCATTTATGTTAGAATTTCCTATTTGGCAGACTTGCCACGATTACAGGCTTTACACATTAGCACGCCGTTTTCCGAAGATGTGGTGCCGCCTAAACTATATGCCTCATCGTGATCCACCTCCGCTTGTTCATAGGTAATCAAGCCCCAGCAATCATCCCGGTTTTCGGGGTTTGGACAGCGAATGCGGTTGTTGCGAACCTTTGCGCCCTGCCAGAGAGAGAACTTCAATTCACTGCCGAACAGTCGTCGAGTGGCCAAACGTTTGTTAAAGAAGGGTTGGAGAACGCTATACCAATAATCATGGCGCACAGTGCGGTTACGCAGTTGATCGGTGCCTTCGCGTGTCGCAACAATGTAGTCAGCCAGTTTGCGCTCCCTAACAGGCATTGCCCGATAGCGAGCCACTTTCTGGTTCATTTGTGCAAGTTTGCTGAGGGCGTTGTTGACCGCCCTGCGAGCTTTACGGTTCTGTTTGCTGTCTTTGCAAACGACCCGCTGGCTGAGCAACTTTAGCAGCGCTCCGATGAACGAGTAAAAGTCGGCTTTCTTGGAGAGCCGGCTTCGCCGGATGCCCTCATCGCCCACTATTCGCCTCGCCCAATCAATGGCTCTGTTTACAGAGTATTCAGCCTTACGAAGGCGAGCCTTGGGCAGGTCATCCATCCGCATAAATTCGTCCAACTTGAGCCTCCGGTCCGAGATACCTCCGTTTAGGTGAATGGTACAAAGTTCCAGCATCATTTCGTGATATTGGTAGCGATCCATTTCAGCCTTGGAGAATACACGCCATGTTTCGACCATCATCCGCTTCCATCTCTGCTCCAGTCTGGTTCCGATGAAAAACAGTGGTGTCTGGTGGGCGTGCCGTATTTCATTCTTTGTCAGCCTGGAGCCGGTTGAATTAATTTTTGTAAACACTTCCCACTGGGCGATTTTCTGACCGGCCAAGCCCAGCAATTCGCCGCTATATTCAACCACCGGTATTTTGTAATCCATGAACAGGCGGACGCTAACTCCGTGTTCCTGCCGAGTCTCCGGTTTGGACAAGTCGCGGTAGTAAAGCCGGGCTCGAAGCTTTGAATGATCTCTGCGAAGCCAAAAGCCCAAACGATTTTCGCCGGGAATGATGCCACCGTATCGAAAATGCAATATCGTCTCCAGCCGCTGTTTTCCATCCATCACCTCGAATACAAAGGTCCGGCGCCCCGCCTTGGTTTTATACAGAATTACGGCAGGTATCGGAATGCCATTGAATATCGATTCAAGCAAGTCTTCTCTTTGGCGCGTTTTCCATGCTGGGCGACGTTGGTAAGGCGGCTTCAGCTCTATCTTGCCATAGCGAAAGAGGTGGCAGAACTCAGATACTGTGAGCGAGTAGCTTTTGAGTTTCATAGAATTGTTATGCCGTGTTTACTTGGTTTTACACCTTAAACACCTTCATTACCTCGTCGCCCAGGTGGTTGATGACTTTCACAGCGATGCGGCCGGATTTAGGTTTCTCGAATGGCCGTGACGTGTCGCTGTGCAGGGTGGCCCAGGCTTCCTGGTTGATTTCGGCTTTCAGTGTGGTTTTTAGCGCGCTATATGGGTCGTTGGCGCCGAGGAAGTAGGCGTGGCGGACGAAGAAGCTTTCTTCGTTGTAGTCGGTGTCGATGAACCAG